>JAQVEI010000259.1 GCA_028697695.1 Lentimicrobiaceae bacterium | reverse complement strand
GCGCATTGCGTGAGCACTTGAAAAATATTTTTCCTCACATGGGGTAAAATTCAACTTTCAATACTCTTATAAATAACGGAGTACTAAAAATGTTACACAAAAACAAATTTTCGACCATTCAGAGCTTTCTTGAAAAGGAGTCTTTTCAACAATGGGTTTTGTTTCCTGAAAAGAAGACTACGGGCTTCTGGGATAAATTTTATCAAAAGCATCACGACAAACGGCAGCTTATGGATCAGGCGCGTGAGTTACTCCTTTCACTGCGTTTCAAAGAGCAACATCCTGACAAAGAGACCATTGAAAAATCGTTAGAAAGTGCTTTGTTGAAAATTCAGGCGTCGTCCGATACGACGGTTCCCGTTAAAAACTTATTTACCCGCAAAGCGCCTGTTTTATGGTGGGCTGCTGCTGCGCTTATACCCATTTTGTTTTTAGCCTGGTATGCCTTTGAGTATGCACATAAAAAAAACAGGCTGAAGAAAATATGACCTGGACCCCAACTTATTGATACCACTGCCTTTGATGGCGAAGCCGCTCAAACTTACAATATTCAGGCCATTCCATACAGTCTTCTATTGGATGCTGAAGGACGAATTATAGCCAATGATGTAAGAGGCGCTTACCTGGACGAAATTCTTGAACGACTCTGAAGTTTCGCATAATTTTAAAGTTTTTAGGATAACCGTATAAGCCCAAATGCTGAGCATTTGGGCTTATGCCATTATTGGTTTCCGATCCTTACCACAATAAAACAGGTTTAGGCTCCGGGTACTGTTTTTAGACTTTGGATACGGTCTTCATGTGCTCCCGGTTTACAGAGGGTTCATTAATGAATGGCAACCCCTGAATTTTAACCTTTGCGTGTCATCAATGCCGAACCTGACATCATCACTTGATTCCTGATAATTTCAACTATTTTTGCAGAAACATATTCAGGTATGAACAGAAGAAAGCGCAAAAAAGAGGATATTATCCGCGATTCACATCAACGGAGCAGCAAATACGGGGTAACGCCCGGGCAGCGGTTTTCCCGGCGCATACTGAGTGGTGAAGAAAAAGAGGCAGTGCTTCATGAAAATCAGGATTTGATTGAGGTTGCCGGGCCTTTTCTTGATATGCTTTATGATTTTTTAAAAGAATCGGGATTTATTTTACTACTCACTGATAAACAGGGTTGTATTTTAAGAATTACCGGTGATCAAGCCACCCTTAAAGCAGCTCAGGATATGAATTTAGTGGTAGGTGCCTACCTGGATGAAAAAAACGTGGGTACCAATGCCATGGGAACTGCTATTAGTGAAGACATCCCGATTCAGGTATCGGCCACCGAGCATTTTATTACCGCCTATCAACAATGGACCTGCTCCGCAGCACCTATACATGACGAAAACGGAAATATTATAGGAACCATCAACTTAACAGGAAATTACAAACTGGCTCATCCTCACACTCTTTCGCTGGTAGTCGCAGCGGTGGTAGCCATCGAAAACCAGTTGCAAAACCAGTTAAATGAACAACGGCTCAGGGAGTCGGTACGTTTCGTCAATCAGATCATGGATTCTATGCTATTTGCTGTCATCTCCATGAGCGAACGCGGAATTATTCGTTCTGCAAACCGCATGGCTTATAAGTTGCTAAAGATACCCAACGATGAATTGCCCGGAAAACATATATCTGATGTACTCCCTGAATGGAACAAGTTGTTTGAGGTAGTCAGAAACAATAAGGTAATACTGGATGAGGAGCAAAGCCTTATAACGGCAAGAGGAAAAGAAGCCTTCAGTATAAACGCCTATCCCATAACCTTAAATGATGGTTATATTGACGGTATGGTTATTGGCTTTCGCGAGATGAAACGCGTTTACCGGATTGTGAATAAATATACGGGCATGCATGCCCGATATACTTTCGAGGATTTAATTGGAGAGAGTGATGAGATAAAACGGGTTGCTGAATATGCGCGTGCCGTAGCCAATAGTCCCTCCACCATTTTGATTACCGGCGAAAGCGGAACCGGTAAAGAGGTGGTAGCCCAGGCGGTTCATAATTCCAGTAGCCGCATGGAAAACGGGTTTGTCGCCTTGAATTGTGGTGCCATCTCACCCGGACTTATTGAGAGTGAACTCTTTGGATATGAAGAGGGCTCTTTTACCGGTGCCGGTAAAGGCGGTAGGCCGGGCAAATTTGAACTGGCTCATGGAGGTACCCTCTTTTTGGACGAAATTGGTGAGATGCCTCTCGATATGCAGGTGAAGTTATTGCGGGCGCTTCGGGAAGGAGCGGTAACAAGGGTAGGAGGAAGTAAGCTCATACCGGTTGATGTGCGCATTATTGCCGCTACCAATAAGAACCTGAAAGATGAAATTGCTGAAGGTAATTTCCGCAGCGACCTGTTTTACCGTCTTAGTGTAATCCCCATACATATACCTGCATTGCGCGAAAGACGCGAAGACATTCCCATACTTATTAAATATTTTCTGAACCTGAAGGCCATAAAGCTTGATAAAATGGTACCCGAAATCAGCAAACCCTTATTTACCGAACTCATTCAGTATGAGTGGCCGGGTAATATCAGAGAACTTGAGAACTTCATTGAAAAATACGTGAATTTAGACGGGGATCTCTCCTTTGAAACAGAGCCACATACTGGTTCAACTCTACCTGTCAGCGATTCAATAAGTAAAACCGGTACTACTGTTAAAAGCCTGGCTGCTGCCGAAAAGCAAGCCATTCGTACTGCACTCCATGCCTGCGAAAATAACATCAGTCAAACCGCCAAAGTGTTGGGCATTAGTCGAAATGCATTGTACGAGAAAATAAAACGTCACGGAATATAGTGCAAACCCAAAGCAATAAAAATCAAGAGGGATAGAAAATTTCTATCCCTCTTGATTTTTATAACAGCTCATGGAGCAGGCCCATGAGCCGGCGTACAGTTTACTTTTCGGGTTCAACCACGAAGAGTACGTCATTTTTAGCCACAGCGTCGCCTGATTTGAAGTTAATTTCGCTGATAACTCCATCAATCGGTGCTTTAAAGTTGTTCATCATCTTCATGGCTTCAATAACCACTACAGTTTCACCGGCTTTTACCACATCACCGTTCTTTTTGCGGTATTCAACCAACATTCCGGGGATGGGAGCGAGCAGTGCACCTGACGAAACTTCTTTTTTGCGTTCAGTAGGTTCTTTTTTCACGCGTTTTGCACGTCCGCCAGCGGTTGGAGCAATTTTTATGTCGGGAATTGAAACGTTAAACTTCTCTCCATCCACAAACACTTCCATTTCGCGCATATCGCCCGGCTCTTTTTTGGCGGTAAGCTCGCCTGAAAGGGCTTTGGCTACCAGTTCTTCTTCCTTCCTAACATCTTCAAGCGTTTTGGGCTTAACATCAGCAGGTACTTCTTCTATACCATACTTCCAGCGCAGAAAACGTTTTCCGGTTACCGGATACAGGGCGTAAACGAGTTCATCATCCAGGTCCTTAGCCAGTCCTTTCACTTCTTCGCGAACTTTCGGCATTTCGGGCTCAAGCACACTTCCCGGGCGCACGGTGATGTGCTGTTCGCCACGTGGATAATTCTTTAGTGCTTTTTTGCGCAACTCCTCGTTGATGGGCAGTGGCGTTTTGCCATACAAACCATAGCAGAGGTCTTTAACCTGCTCGGTGATGTTGGCATATTCACCTTCATAGCTATCAAAAAGTACATTATTTACTGTTTGAACGCCTACAATCTGGCTGGTAGGTGTTACCAGGGGCACCTGACCCAGATCTTTTCTTACTTTTGGCAACAAGCGGAATACTTCATCCAGCTTATCCAGCGCACCCATGCCCTTAAGTTGATTTACCAGGTTGCTAAGCATACCACCCGGTGTTTGATGCAGAATTACATCGGTATCAATAATTGAATACTTCGGATTGTTGGCCAGATGCTTGTATTTTGGAATAACGGTTTCCATAATGGCATTGATTTCCGACAGCTTTTTGATATCAAATCCGGTGTCACGGTTGGTTCCCAGCAATGAGATAACCAATGGCTCCACGGCCGGATGTGAAGTGCGGTAAGCATAAGGTGCCATACAGGTGTCAACAATATCCACCCCGGCTTCAATGGCTTTAAAATGGCCAGGTCACCCATGCCCGAAGTAAAGTGGGTATGCAGGTTAATAGGCAGCGCGGTTATTTTCTTCAATTCCACAATAAGGTTGTAGATATCGTAAGGTGCAATAAGACCTGCCATATCTTTAATACAAATGGAATCGACGCCAAAATCAATAAGTTCTTTTGCCTTATTGATGTAATAATCAATGTTATAGGTCTCGCCTCCCATACGCGGTTCGGTGAGCGTGTAGCAGATGGTTCCCTGAAAATGTTTTTTATTCTGCTTAACCACTTTGGCAGCAGTTTCAAAGTTCCGGTAATCATTCAGTGCATCAAAGCAACGGAAGATATCCATGCCGTTGTCACAGGCACGTTGTACGAAATTTTCCACCACATCATCGGCATAATTCCGGTATCCCACCAC
>JAQVEI010000004.1 GCA_028697695.1 Lentimicrobiaceae bacterium | reverse complement strand
ACCCTGTATGCCACACCAGCCGTAGGATATGAATTTGTGAACTGGACCGAGAATGGTGTTGTGGTTTCCACAGATTCGGAATATACATTTACCGTTACCTCCGATAGAACGCTGGTGGCCAATTTTGAAACGCAAACATTCACCATTATTGCTACGGCTTCACCAGTTGAAGGTGGCACTGTTACAGGCGCAGGTAATTATGCCTATAACCAAACTGCTACCCTGATTGCCACACCAGCAGAGAACTTTGACTTTTTAACCTGGTCTGAGAATGGTGATGTTGTTTCCACAAATGCTGAGTACACCTTTATCGTTACATCTGATAGATCGCTTGTGGCCAATTTTTATCTGATTGAGGGCATCAATGATGTTGCTCCGGCTAACTTGTCTATTTTTCCCAATCCAGCAAAAGATGTTTTGTTTGTTAAAATAAGTGACTTCCAAAACAAAAATGCTATGATTCAAATACATAATTCTACCGGTCAGCAGATGTTGTCCAGAAGAATAGTGATGAAAAGCGAGGTGTTTTCCCTGGATGTGGCAGCTTTAAACCCTGGACTGTATTATGTAGTGGTGCAACTGGAAAACAGGATGATTACCAGTAAAATCATTATACAATAATCTGTTAGATATAACCCGGCATCCATGCTTTGATAATGGAGCCGGGTTATCTTTTTATCAATATAGTAGCTGAATTGAACTCTTCGTTTAGTTTTACTTCTGGCTTGAACTAAATCCTTTTACAAAAATGCGATGGCACAACTGAAATCCGGTTTTTATTTTACACTTTTCATGGCAGCTGGTTTGCTGATGCTGACTTGTTTTGTTCAGTAGCTCAATCCAGGACCGGTGTTGTTGTGCTGGGAGGTGTCCATCAGGCCCATGAAACGGCTCAATACTACACATGTGATCGAATGAGAGAAATTTATCGCCAGTTAAAACCGGACATACTGTGTGCTGAAACTCAGCAAAAATATGTTGAAGATGGTAGTTTCAGCTGAACGCCCTACGATTTTATTAATTTTATGAACCCCATGGCGCAGAAGGATCACATCCCTATTTATGGTATTGATAGGTGGAACAAGGAAGCTGGCGATAAATGGCGCAAATTGCCACGAAACGCTTATCATGATACCACCCTTATGCAGGAGATTAATTTTATTGGCGGGCTGTTTTCTCTTTTTGACGGCTATTTTAAAAACCAGGATTATTAAGAGATCAACTCCCCTTTCATTACCCGTTTATGTAAGGCTAAAAATGAATTCAAATACCCATGTTTTCAACCAATATCCTGAATATGCTTTCATAGTGCAACATGAGAATGAAAGGAACAAACGTATTGTAGAAAATATCCTGCAGGTAATTGCCGATAATCCAAACAAATACATTTTGGTGGCCATTGGGATCGATCATAAATATTTTATTGAGGATAGTCTCGAAAGCAAAGGGATTAAAGTATATCAGGCAAATGAAATGGAATAGTGAATAATGACAACAGGCTGTTTAATTTCAGCTTTGCTACATAGGTAATCCTCTTCGGGGCTAGTATTTATCTTGCATCAGTGGCCTCGTTTTTAATAATTTTCGTCAGGGTTTTTTCATTAGGTAATTTTGAATGATCTGGTGGATGTCCCGATTGTCTTTATATAGTAAAATGCAAATATTCAATAGAACAAAATTCAAGCCAGCTGAGGTGTTGGCATATCCAAATCTGTAATAGTGGCTTTTATTACTTTCCTACCGCAGCTTGCCTGTATTCCAATGGTGTAGTACCATACGCCTTCCCAAATAAATCGTAAAAATGCGTTCTGCTTACAAAACCCGACTGGTCGATGATTTCGCTTACGGTGAGTGAGGAAGATTTCAGCAGCATTGCCGCTTTTTCAAGCCGGCGCTGATTGATCAAACTGTGTGGGGTCGTCCCGAGCACCGATTTGGTTTTGCTGTAGAGGGCCGATTTACTCACCGCCATTTTATCACATAATTTCTCCGCGCTAAGATTTTCATCGTCAATATTTTCATCGATGTAGTCGAGCATTTTTTGAAAAAACGGATCGGGAATTTCTTTTACCTGAGAGATGTTGTTGTCCGATTTCCCGAAATACTCCCGTATGTTGGCTCTTAACTGAAGCAACATGCGGGTACGCACCTTTAAATGCTCCGGATGAAAAGGTTTGGGGATATATGCATCTGCCCCGGCTTTTAATCCGGCTATCCGGTCTTCTATCTCCGCACGTGCCGTTAGCAGTATAAGCGGCAAGTGGCTGGTTTTGAAGTTATCGCGCAATCTGCGACAAAGTTCGATGCCATCCATTACAGGCATCATAATGTCAGAAATTATCAAATCCGGTGTGTACTCAACTACTTTCTGCCAGGCCTCTGATCCATTCTCAGCAGTTATAACCTGGTAATCTTCAATCAAAAGGTCATTAAGCAATTCAAGTATTTCAGGTTCGTCATCCACCAGCAGAACAACGGCTTTTTGTTCAGGTCCGGCAATGGCCGGTTGCGGAGAAACAGCAGTCTCCTGCAGCCACTCCGTTTCTATAATCGGAGATGTTTCATGGTTTGATTTTTGTTCATTACTCAATGTATGCACTTCAGGCAGAACAATAAAAAAGCTGGTACCTTCACCGGGAATGCTTTCGAAACGAATGGAGCCTTTCAGCAATTCAACCAGAGCTTTGGTTACAGCCAAAACCAATCCTGTACTGCGATAGCCCGGGAAACTGCCGCGCTTTCGGGCCGAAGAGATACCAAATGGCTCAAACACCTTGTGAAAATATTCTGGTTTGATGCCTTTTCCACTATCCTCTATTTCCAGATGAATGGCCTGCCCTTCCATACTGAGCGTTACATTAACAAATCCGCCGGGTTTATTGTACTTTATTGCATTGGATATTAAGTTGGTAGCTATGCGACCAAACTTATCGGGGTCGGTCTTAAATTCAACCGGCTTTTCCGGTGCAATCAACTGACACTGAATGCCGCCCTGCTGAGCCAGAGGCTCCAGATCAGAAATGACTCCTTCTAAAATTTCATCAGCCCGGCATAGCTGAATATTAAGTGGCTCTTTGCCTTTTTCCAACTTGCGAAATTGCATAATCTCGAGCACCAGTTTTTGAAGCTTTAGGCTGTTGTTGTATACCTTCAGCAAGCGGGGGTTTTCAAGAGTGTTTTTCTTATCCTGAATTAAGGCATGAATGTGTGCCGTAATCAGGGTAAGAGGCGTGCGAAACTCATGTGCCACGTTGGTAAAGAACTCTATTTTATAGCTTTGCATCTCGGCTTCCTTCTGCTGTTCAAATTCTTGCTGTTGTATGGCTTTTTTACGAGCTTCGCGACGCCTGAACAGGATTAATATCAACAATTGCAAGCCGATGAACAGTAAAATATATCCTGCTATCGCCAACGGGGTGCGCCAAAAAGGCGGATGGATGGTGATAAATATTTCACGCAGCTTCTCCGACCAGTTCCCGTTTTCGTCGCTCACCCTTATCTGCAAAATGTACTTTCCGGGGGGCAGGTTAGTGAACGCAATGGGCTGATGTGGCGGATTGATGGTCCATGCATTATCGTGGTTTTTTAACCGATATGAAATCCGGTAACGCTCTTGTCCCCAAAATGCAAGCGGCGCTACCTGAAAACTTAAAGCATTCTGGTTGTATTTTAAATTGAGTCTTTGTTGATGATTGATGCGTGCTTGTAATACGCTTTCCGTTCCTGGTTCAACGACTTGGTTGCGTATTGACAAGCGGTTTATGGCTAGAGGAGGAAAATAGGATGAAAACTGAATATCACGCGTATAAATAATGTCAATCCCCATTGTACCGCCAACAAATAATCTGCCCGAGGTTTCATCAAACAGGCTGGCACCATCAGAATATTCCACATTTATCAAACCATCGTCGGCATTGTAACTGCGTACATTTTTGGTCTTTACATCTACGAGCGACAATCCCTGATTGGTAGTCACCCATATATTGCCCTGATTGTCAGCTTCTATAGCATGAATGCTCGTATTCTGCTGATCCGCCTGTACCTGCCATGGCACAATTTGTACTGAATCGGAAGAAAAGGGAATAATCTCAAACAACCCATTGCTGCTACCTGCCCAGATGTGATGATTTTTATCGGCAAACAAGGCGATAATGTCATCATTGATAATCTTTCCCGGATGTGTAACCGAATTGTACTGTGCCATCACCCGTCGGGTTACGGTGTTGTATCTGTACACCCCCATCCCCCTTGTGCCTATCCACAGTATGCCCGGTTTTTCTATGGCCAGGGCATAAACGATTTGTTTTTGCAGTTGATTTTCGTCAGCGAAGTTGTCCAATATAAGCTGACGCGCAACAGAAGCATTATCTTTGGAATTAGCAATAGTTGCCCTGATTACTCCATAACCGCTGCTACCCAGGTAAATATCACCATCCATAGCCTCGACAATCCGATAGACGGATCCGAATTCAGGACTGACGGCAGATGGGAAATCTTCCGGAAAATGACTGATGGACTTAAAATCAGCGGTAATAATGTCAAGACCCGGCCCATCAGTGCCCACATATACAGAGCCATCGGCTTTTTCGTGAAACGACAACACCGAATTATTGCTCAGACCATCTTTCACCGAAAGGTTACGGATATAGCTTCCATTTTCATCAAAGATATCTATACCGCCACCCTTGGTTCCAACCAGCAGATGTTTGTCGCGGGTGAGCAATATAGCCCTTACAATAGGATAGCTGAGTAAACCGGAAGAAAGTCGTTTGTTGGGAAACTCTTCCAGTTTCAAGGTGTAAACACCATTTCCATCGGTACCTATCCATAATATGCCGGGTTGAGCCTCATAAATAGACAATACCCTTGTAGCAATGGGTTGGTCTCCAGACTGGCCGGAAGAAAGATTGAGCCGCTCAAACCGGCCATCTGCAATATTGTAGGTATATATGCGTCCTTTTTCGGTGCCTGTCCACAGTTGATTCTTAATTCCTGAAACAGCAAATGAAGAAATAACATCTTCAGCAACAAACAATTGCTTAACTTTTCGTCCATTAATATCAACCTGAAGGGCGGCAGCCCCACGCTGAGTAATAAATAAATAAGGCTGTTGGCGAATAAGCATTGCGATGGCTGATGTGAACGTGGAGGTAAGGGGCAACTCCATTAAAAATTCGAGTTGGTTCCCCGATTTAATCCAGAGTTTACCGGCATCATCCAGACAATACATATTATCGCCCAGTAAGTAAACCCGCTTTATCTTAAGGGATGTTTCCCAGGATATGCCCTGAAAAGGCAGCTTCTCAAATTGCAAATTGGCTGAATCAAACTTAAACAATCCGACTCCATAAATTGAAACCACTACCCCGTGCCTGTCTGACTGTCCGATGGAAACATCATTTTCATAATTTATTTGTTCCAGTCCCTGATGGAAATATGGAGTAAAGCGATCGTGAACATTGTCATACCGGCACACTCCTTTATTGGTAAGCATCCATAAAGGGCCGGCTGCCGTGGGATAAAGCTCCCTTACCACATGGTTATGAATTGATGCTGAACTCTTGCCCGGCAGATAAGTAAGCATCTGCTTGCCATCGAAACGGTTCAGGCCCTTCCATGTGCCCACCCACATATCCCCTTCACCATCGCGCACAATGGAATTCACAGCCCCATTCGACAAACCTTCACGCCGGTTTATCGTTTGAAGCGTGGCCGGCTTTTGTGCCAATAACGGAAAGCTCCCTGAAATAAACAGGTAAAGCAAAATAAGCAAATGTTTCAATTGCATGATATTGCCCGGCATATCCTGCAAAGTTAAGCATAAGTGGACAAGTGAAGAGGAGAAAACTGCTGCGTAAAATGAATGGAAGTGCGAACTTTCACTTTTAGGCCCAACCCTCTGTTTACTTATAAATCATAGTGGTTACCGAAATGAAGAAGTCAGATACAATCAGGCGATAAAAGACCTGTTTGTTATTGACTTAAGCAACTATTGCAACACATTTTTTCTACGATAAAGTGAGACCTTTAGAAATATTATGATAGCTAACCTTACCAACTATGTTTGATAAATTTCTGTCCATTTACGAAGTACACACCATCAGGTAGATAGGAGATACCGAGGGTTACCATGCTATCAGCTGCATTTGTTTTATACATTATTTGTCCTTCCGTATTTATTAATACCCCTTCAGTTTGTGGAGCAATTCCTTGAATAAAAAGTAAATCATTTGCAGGATTGGGGTAAATGGTAAACTTGTTATAGTTATTCCTTTTAATAGCTGTTTCCGAATTTATACCCGAAAGTTTCACCAACCTTCCATCAACAACCCCCTGGTTCCCATATACATCGTTGTTATTATAGTACCTGCTTCCAGCTACGAGGTATCCCTCAATTGATGCTTTTATGATGAAAGATGTACGAACTTTTCTTACCAGCTCTAAGAGACTTCTTAAATGGAATATTGTCAGTGGTTCAATTGCATTGTCCATTAATCAATATTTCAATGGCCTCCGTTTGCATACCTACAGTCCGGCGTATTACTTTTTAAAAAACCTCTGCCCGTTAACAAAATAGATACCGGGGGATAAATGTGAGACATCGACGGTTGTGCTGCTGCTGGTCGCCACAGTTTTAAAAACTGTTTGACCACTTATGTTTGTTACAACTATTTCAGTGCTCGGAGGCATACCTTCAATCGTCAAAAAATTACTTGTGGGATTAGGATAAATAACCATTTGGTTTTTGAAATTCACTTCATCTATTCCAACGGTTTCTGCGAGCTTGACAATCCAGAAGTCCCTGTCTCGTACTTAATCCATATATATCACCGTATACTGTTATCTTGTGAGTGTTGATGTCAAATCTTACCAGTCCCACACTATTTACTCCATACCAGATACACTCGTTTTCTTTATCCAAATAAAATCCTCCCGATGCTGAGATTGGGGTTTTAGTAAATTCAGAAATTATATATTTTATAAACTTATTTTCCTTTCTACTCCATTTACCCACATGGGCAGAAGCATCGGTAATAAACCAAATATCACCTTGTTTGTCTTCGCCTATGCCATACGGATACCGGAAAGGGAAAGCATCCTTTTCACCGGGAAAATAAATAAACTCCCCGTTATTTGAATTATAGACGCATATTCCATTTTTGCCTCCCAATCCCATCCATACCATTCCATAACTGTCGGTAAACTGGTTGGTGATTGCGTGATTATCCAGTTGTTCAGGGTGCGGTTGATGCAGGTAACCTGAACGATGATTTTTTTGATTATACCATAGCAACCCTTTTTGCGTACCTATCCATAGCGTATCTTTGGAATGCCGTCCTATATTCCATATCAGATTTACATCATATACTCCATTGCCAAGGTTATAATGTATTAATTCGGATGTTTTATGATTAAATTCGAACAAACCGCTTCCATAGCTTCCTATGAGCCATTTATCGTTGTCAATAAATATACATTCAGCATCGTGCACTATGTTTTTATCCTTGTTTTTTAAACGCAATTCTATGGTATTAAACTTCTGTTTTGTCGCGATAATTTTAAGCAAATCTCCCTCATCGTAAGTAATGAGCCAGGTATTGTTGGCCGGGTCCTGATACCATCTTTTTATACGAATATCATGCAGATAAACTGTTGTATCTACTGACAATGAAATGTTCCCCGCGTTTTCATTTATCGATAGCCACCTGTAACCACCATACTCAAGGAATAAAGCAATTTTATTATTTTTTACATCGTAATATAAATCACTGATTAAAGGATAGTCCTTTACATCGAACTCGAATTGATAAATTTTTTTGATTTTAAAATCATAAACCACAATCTTATGCTGTTTATCTACAAAACTGCACAAATAATTATTTTGAACGAAAAAATTTTTAAAATTATCTGTATCATTCAAAGTCTTGCTGATTTCTTTATCCAGATTTGACTTTCGGAGAATATTTCCCTGAGACGACCACAGCGAAAATTTCTTATATACTCTTATTAAAGTCTTTGAATCAGTCAACGGAAGTATATGAGTTATAAAGAATAAACGTTTGCTACCGATGTCAGCCGGGGTAAGGGGTGTGTTTATTGTATCAAGCACCTTAAAATCCCGGTTAAGATAATAAGCTGCAATTGGCGTAGCAACCCAAAAATTTCCTTGCCCGTCTTTTTCAATGTGTGCGATGTTATAGCCCAGTCCACCCCAAACCGAATCAAATGGCAGTTGAACCTGACGAAAACGAAAGGTGGTGATGTCTATAATTGCCAGGCCTGCATAAGTAGCAACAGCGATATGATTATCATCAACCGGCAACAATCTTCGTACCCAATTTCCAGGCATGGAAAAAGAGGATTTATCCTTGAAGATTTGTATGATTTCGGTTCCATCATAGCGGTTTAAGCCGTTATCTGTTGCTATCCACAAATATCCTTTACTGTCGCAGAGTACATCATTTATATTGTTACTGGAAAGGCCGTCAGTATATGAAACCCGCTCTATATAGTGCATGGAATACTGCGCCTTTAACCCAAATGGGAACATTAAACAAATCGCCGAAAGAAGAATTACCGGGTAACTTTTCATCTCTTCTTATGTTTAATAACAAATACTGTAGTATACTACACAACTTTTTAGTAAACGAACGAGAATCGAGCTTATAGGAGGGCAGTATTATTCGGAGCAAAAACCAGTTAAATATAACATCGCAGTCAACGAAATGTTTCCGGCTCAGGGATATGGAAACCGGCTTTCGACAAAGCAACAAGATTTCTAAAGTGCCTGAAAAGAATTCTTAATAAAAAAACCTTCTATATTTCCATATTTTACTGTATATTCACTTTTGCAAGCAGGTAAAAACCTGTTTCCAAAAAATTTATGTTAAAAATGATAATGAAAGCGATACAAATAGCACTGCATACCTTTGCTCAGGGTCTCTTATTCGCCAAAATTGTAAACAAAAAAAAGAAGAGATAGCTCGGCAGGTACAGAACATTTCTGCTCAAATATCAAGCGGATTTATGACTAAATTTTTTAATTACAGGACAAAACTATGGAAACCCAGACATCATGGAAATAATTGATGATGCAGTTACTGAAAAAAGATGAATCCGGATTATGGATGAATTAAACGCTGTTTCAAAACTGTTTTTAATAAACGTTCAAGGGTCATCTTTCACTGTAAAAACTATTGAAGGTTTAATCTCATGAACAAGCTCCCGGTAAACTTGTTTACATAAAACATCCATTTAAAAAGCATGAATTATCCCAAAAAAGTAACCCTTGGTGACATTACCGTCCGCGACGGATTTCAGCATGAAGAGAAGTTTATTCCCACGGAAGCCAAGTTGTGGGTAGCCGAGCAATTGATTTTATCCGGCTTTAAGCATATTGAGTTAACCAACATGGGAAATCCAAAAGGCATGCCTCAATTTAAAGATGCCGATGAGTTACTCAAAGGGCTGCGCAGCAGCAAAACAGTGGCACATCTTATTAATGGTGTTAGCCTCACTGCGGTTACCATACGCGAAAAAGCCATAGAGCGTGCCATTGAAGCGCGCAAAGAAGGTTGGGGCCCGGACAGAATTTTATTAATGGTCTCCACCAGCGAATCGCATCACCGCAAAAACTCGGGATTGTCGCTTCAGGAATACTGGGCAATGGCAGAGAAGTATATTCCGCTGGCACACGAAGCAGGACTTAAAGTTAATGGAACGGTCAGCACCATTTGGGGTTGCCCTATTGAAGGGCCAACAAAAATGGAAAAAGCCATTGAATTCACGCAACGCTGGCTCGATATCGGCGCCAACGATGTGGAGCATGCTGACCATGACGGTTCAGCCTCTCCTGATCGTGTTTATCGTTATTTCTCTATGCTTCTCGATAAAGTAGAGCGTCCGGAAAAGCATATTGTTCACCTGCATACCACCCGTGGCTGGGGTTTGGCCAATGTGCTGGCCGCGCTTCAGGCAGGCATGACCAATTATGAATCCACACTGGGAGGCATAGGCGGGCAACCGGCCAATTTTGTTGATGGCGTTCCGGTTGCTGGAACCGGCACTTATTACTATAAGGATGCAGGCATTACCGGTTTGGTATGTACCGAAGACATGGTGGTAATGATGGATGAAATGGGTATAGAAACCAACCTCGATATAGACCGGCTCCTGAATACAGGCAACATGGTTGAACGCATTGTGGGACGCCGGCTGCGCTCCGAGAGTATCAAGAACGGCCGGATCCCCAAATCGCTGAGCGGAAGAGAATAAGGTTCAAATCCTGAGTCAGAACGGCAAATCATCCGCACTATCCTCAATATTGGGTGCTGGTGGTTCGTATTGGTCAGTCTTGTCGCCCGGGCCCGAAGGATATCCCCCTTGATCACCCTGCTGACGGCCGCCCAACATCGTAAGTTCATTACATTCAATTTCAGTAACGTACCGCTTCTGACCATCTTTCTCGTAACTTCGTGTACGAATAGATCCTTCCATGTATATCTGGGAACCCTTTTTCAGGTACTTTTCTGCAACATCGGCCAGTCCCCTCCACATCACTATATTATGCCATTCGGTGCGATCGACTTCCTGCCCATCCCGATTTTTGTAACTGTCATTGGTGGCCAATGAAAAACTGGCTTTTTTAACGCCGTTATCAAAATTAACTATCTCCGGGTCTTTGCCCAGGTTACCTACTAAAATTACTTTATTTACTCCTCTTGCCATGGTGCTGGTTGTTTTGGTTATTACACAAAGGTAAGATTTTGAATACACATTTGCAAAAGTAAATTACTAAAAACTCAATTTAATGCAGGACTGATATTTGATGTGACATTATCTTTAGGTATTTATCTATCAATCGGGGTATGGGCAGCGTTTTGAGTAAAGAAACATCCTGCCATTGCATTGATGGCGGTATGGGTGTCAGCAATGCTTCATGAGACAGATAGAAAAACCGGGATTTTATCACCTGATGCGTTAATATATGGTTGATGTCGGTATAAGCGGATTGCAGGTCAATTCCCTGTTGAGCAAATAAACCTGATTTTTCGGTTGCTTTAGCTGCATCCATAAATTTTTCAGATTCCACCAGGGGCAGTTCCCACAGGTTTTGCCATATATCGCCTGCTTCACGTTTTTGCATCAATAAACCCTTTTGGGGATGGATTATGAGAAAATAATGAAAAAACCGTTCTTTCTTCACTATAGCTTTGGCCGGTTGCGGCAAAGAATCAACCATATTGTGGGCAAAAGCAAAACAATTCTTTTGGAAGATACACTGATTGCATAAAGGTTGCCTGGGCTTGCAATGCAATGCACCAAATTCCATAACCGCCTGATTGTATGTACCCGGATGGCTATGTTCGATAAATGAAGTGGATTTTTTAAATATTTTTTTATATCCGGCAGTGCTGCCAACGGGTTCTTTATAGCCAAAAATTCTCGAAAACACCCGGATAACATTGCCATCCACCACTGGAATGGGCTCATGATTGCATATGGAGGCAATGGCAGCAGCGGTATAAGGGCCAATCCCTTTAAGGGTGAGCAATTCCAGATAAGTAACCGGAAATTTTCCGCCATAATGCTGCATTACTTTTTGAGCGGTATGATGCATATTGCGGGCGCGGCTATAGTAACCCAACCCTTTCCATATACTAAGTACCGCCTGTTCGGATGCTTCTGCCAGTGATTTCACGTCGGGAAAAGCGGTAGTAAATTTGTGATAATAAGCCAATCCCTGTTCTACCCGCGTTTGTTGTAAGATAATTTCCGAAACCCAAATCAGGTAAGGTTCGCGTGTTTGGCGCCAGGGCATATCCCGCTTATTACGGTCATACCATTGTATAATAAGTTGAGAAAAGTCCATATTATTTTGAAATTCCTTAAAATTGAGGCTGTTGGAAAGCAAAAAATAGTATTAATTTTAGAATTGATGCAAATTTATTTATATTTGCACCCCGTTAAAAAATTTATTATCAAATCTTTAAACACTTAATCAAAATGACAAAGGCAGAAATTGTAGCTGAAATTGCAAGTAAAACCAACATTGAAAAGGTAGCGGTTCAGCAGACCATTGAGGCTTTCATGGAGGCCGTAAAGAACTCACTCGCCAATGGAGAAAACGTTTACCTGAGAGGATTCGGTAGCTTTACCACCAAAAGAAGGGCTGAAAAAACAGGCCGCAATATTTCAAAAAACACCACCATTATCATTCCAGCTCACAATATCCCGGCATTTAAACCTGCCAAGTCGTTTGTAATGGAAGTGAAAAACAAAGTGAAGTAACAGTTGTTCATCTTTTAAATATCTCTGATATGCCTAGCGGAAAAAAAAGAAAAAGACATAAAATGTCAACCCACAAACGTAAAAAACGTTTGCGTAAAAATCGTCATAAAAAGAAATAAGTTTGTTTTCCAAACAAATAACCATTACATGCCGCTGTAGTTTCAACCTTTTGAGCATGTAATGGTTAATTTATATACTGCTATAACAACTACGGTCAAAGGGCTGCATGATTTTTAGCGGAATGATTTTGTTTTAGCACACCACAATATAAAATTAAGGGTTTTGAATAAAGAACTCATTATTGACGCAGGTCCTTCAGAGGTGAATATCGCCCTGCTCGAAGATAAGGATCTGGTTGAACTGAATAAGGAAAAGAGTAACAATAGTTTTGCAGTAGGAGATGTTTATCTTGGCCGGGTAAAAAAAATCATGCCGGGCTTGAATGCTGCTTTTATAGATGTAGGTTACGAGAAAGATGCGTTTTTACATTATCTTGATCTTGGCCCACAGGTTAATTCATTAAATAAACTACTTAAGTTACATCTCTCAGGCAAACCGGGCGTACCAGGCATGGCTGAATTTATCCCGGAAGCCGATATCGAAAAAACCGGCAAGATAAACTCGGTACTTAACCAGAATCAACCGGTACTTATTCAGATTGCCAAAGAACCCATCTCAACCAAAGGACCGCGGGTATCTTCCGAAATATCATTTGCCGGTAGATACCTGGTATTGGTACCTTTCTCAAACCGGGTATCGGTTTCACAAAAAATTAAAAGCGTTGAGGAGCGCAATCGCCTGAAAAGGTTAATTACCAGTATAAAACCGAAAAATTACGGCGTAATCATAAGAACGGTAGCTGAAAATAAAAAAGTGGCCGACCTGGATGCCGATCTGAGGGGACTGGTGCAAAAATGGGAAACCTGCCTTGAGAAGTTACCGGGAACAAAACCTCCTGGAAAAGTATTGAGCGAGATAGACCGTACCTCAGCAATACTGCGTGACATGCTCAACGAATCGTTCAACAATATACATGTGAACGATGGCAGCATTGCCGAAGAAATCAGAAATTATATCCGGACCATAGCTCCCGACAATGTAGAAATTGTAAAACACTACAAAGGCAAGCTGCCCATCTTTGAAAACTTCGGTATCGATAAGCAGATAAAAAATTCGTTTGGTAAAATCATTACCATCAAAAGCGGAGTTTATTTAATTATCGAGCATACCGAAGCTTTACATGTAATAGATGTAAACAGTGGTCATCGGGTAAATTCGGAGGTGTCACAGGAGATGAATGCCCTGGCAGTAAACCTTGAAGCGGCTGCAGAAATAGCTCGTCAGCTTAGACTGCGCGATATGGGCGGCATTATTGTTATTGACTTTATTGATATGCACGAAGGCATTAACCGGCGGAAACTATATCAAAAGTTAAAAGATGAAATGAGTAAAGACCACGCAAAGCATACCATTTTACCTCCCAGTAAATTCGGCCTGGTTCAAATTACCCGTCAGCGTGTTCGGCCGGAAATGAATGTGCAAATCCTCGAAAAATGTCCTACCTGTGGTGGAAGCGGTGAAATTAAACCAAGCATCATTCTTGTTGACCAGATTGAAAACAATATTCGCTACCTGATTCAGGACCAAAACGAAACGCACTTAACCATCAAGCTGCATCCGTTTATTTATGCGCATTTGCTGCATGGCTTTCCATCCATCAGGTTAAAATGGGTTGCACGATTTAAAAAGTGGATCCGGCTTATGCCCATGACATCCTACCATTTTATGGAGTACCACTTCTTTAATAAAGCCGGAGATGAAATCAAGATATAATCTCCGGGAATTTTACGACTAAAAACACTCTATTGATTATGCAAACAGTAGTCAGCGGAATAAGACCAACCGGCAACCTCCACCTGGGCAACTATTTTGGTGCCTTACGCAACTTTATTAAAATGCAGCAGGAGAATGATTGCTACTTTTTTATCGCCGATTATCATTCCCTCACCACGCATCCTACACCTGCCGACCTGCACGGAAACGTTAAAAGTGTTTTGGTTGATTATCTGGCAGCAGGACTTGATCCTGAAAAAGCAACATTATACCTGCAAAGTGATGTACCGGAAACCACTGAGCTTTATCTCTTTTTGAATATGAATGCCTATAAAGGCGAACTGGAACGCGTTACCTCGTTCAAGGAGAAAGCCCGCATTCAACCTGATAACATCAACGCGGGACTGTTGACCTACCCTACGCTGATGGCTGCCGATATTATTATTCACAAAGCCCATAAGGTGCCCGTGGGTAAAGATCAGGAGCAACACTTGGAGATGACCCGCACCTTTGCCAACCGGTTTAACCGTTTGTATAATGTGGACTACTTCCCCGAACCCGAAGCCTACAACTTTGGAGAACAATTGATTAAAATCCCCGGATTGGATGGCAGCACCAAAATGGGTAAATCAGAAGGCGAAGGCAACGCCATCTTCCTGAATGATGAACCGGAGGTAATCCGTAAGAAAATAATGAAAGCTGTTACCGATAGCGGACCCAAGACAGAAGGTGAACCAAAATCACAGGCTATCGAAAACATCTTCGCACTGATGAAAGCTTTATCCGCACCCGAAACACTGGATTATTTTGAAGCTGAATACCAGGCTTGCAGGATTCGCTACGGCGATATGAAAAAACAACTTGCCGATGATGCTATCAGCTTCACCGGGCCATTCCGCGAAAGAATAAAAGAAATAAGCTCAAACAATGCTTACCTGAGTAAGGTAGTAAACATGGGCAAAGAAAAAGCCCAGGCAAGCGCATCAAAGACAGTTCGTGAAGTAAGGGAGATAATCGGGTTCAAAAAATTCTGATAAGCCGGTTGTCTATCTGACAACATTCCGAACCGCTATGCTTTCTTTCTGTCCCAGGTTGCTTAAGGTAAATCACTTTGAGACAACATCCGGTTCAACTCCTCCAGTTTAAATTCCCTGTCCACCTTAATTCCTTTTTCTGTATCTTTAAGGGTGCAGCATTCCATATACAGGTCATGCTCAAAGTATAGAATGTAGTCATTCTTTAATGCTTCCTGCAGGAAGATTTCCTTTTCATCCAGGGTAAGAAGGGGGCGGGTATCATAACTCATTACCCAGGGCAAAGGCAGGTGTGCATGCGTTGGGAGCAAATCGCTGGTAAAAACCACGGTTTTATCTTTGTAACGTATAAAAGGTATGGCCTGCCCCTCGGTGTGGCCATTGTAAAACTTAATTTCGATGCCTGGAAACAGCTCTCCCGGTTCATCAAAAAGTTTTAACCTCCCGCTCTCTTCAATGGGCTTTATATTTTCTTTAAGAAATGACGCACTTTCCCGGCGGTTGGCATGCATGGCCCACTCCCATTGAGGGGTGCTTATCCAGTAAGTGGCATTGGGAAAAACTGTTTCAAAAGACTGGCCATCAGCAGTATATCTCACACTACCACCGCTATGGTCGAAGTGGAGATGAGTCAAAAACATATCGGTGATGTCTTCCGGCTTGTAGCCGGCCCTGGAGAGTGATTTTTCCAGAGAATCATCCCCATTTAAATAATAATGGCTGAAGAACTTCTCGCTTTGCTTGTCGCCAATGCCATTGTTTATCAATATTCTGCGATCACCATCTACAACAAGCAAGCAACGCATGGCCATATTTATCATATTGTTCTCGTCAGCTGGATAGTTCTTGCTCCATAAGGATTTTGGCACCACACCAAACATGGCGCCCCCGTCAAGTTTAAAATTTCCGGTAGGAATTGCAAATAGTTGCATAATTCAATTAATTTAGCTGTTTAACAACGGCAAAGCATGTTTTGTTGAATAAGGCAATTGTTAATGTCGGATATAAACATTAACCACTACTTTTTATTTAAACAGGTACAACTTTAAGAAACCCGTTTAACAAGATGTACAAATCATTAAGCTCCACAATATGAGAACATTACTTATTGCTATAATCGTGCTTTTAACGTTTCTGACGTCAAAGGCACAACAATATTTTGGTACACCCGTGGCAGAAGGCCATCGCTCCATAGTGCTGATGAACCCTACCGTCCGCAACCTGGAAACTTTTATATATCTCGTTGACAATCAAATTTTTGCCCTGCCAAAAGATTATCATATTGTTGGATTTTATCAAAAAGATCAGCAATACAACTTTCAGCAATCAATTGATTTTTTGAAATCTTCCCCACGAAGCGATCTTTTTCTTCAGGTTTGTCAGGATGTCCCGGGTGCAATGCTTTTTGGTGAAAACCCATGCAGTGATGACTTCTATAATGTTTTCAGTGGTTCCATCGGGGTGATCTTTTTCGGCGGGCCGGACATACCGCCTTCCTTCTATGGAGAAGACACCGGTTTACTCACAGAAATTACCGATTATCCACGGCATGCATTTGAAGTTTCTTTCTTATTTCACCTGCTCGGCGGTTTCCAAAACGACACTTTCGTTCCTTATTTAGCCGGCAATCCGGATTACAAAATACTGGGCATCTGCTTAGGGATGCAAACCATGAATGTTGCCACTGGCGGCACGCTTTATCAGGACATCCCTTCGCAATTGTACAAGCAGCAAACGATAGAACAGATACTGGAAGCTGAAACTGATGCCCGTCACCGCAATTATGTGATAAACACAGGGTATCATGCCCCACCTATGGGCGGAAGTTTTCATCAGATAAAATTAAGTCCGGCTTTTGTCCCTGCCTGGAATGATTACAACAAAGAGTTAACTCCTGTGGTTCTCAGCAGCCACCATCAGGCGGTTAAAAAACTGGGCAAAGGCTGGATAACCATTGCAGGCAGTATGGATGGAAAAGTTATTGAAGCTATCAGACACGAAACATATCCCCATGTTATCGGTGTGCAATTTCATCCGGAACCCTCATTCTTATACCAAAAAGAAAGCAAATTAAATCTTTTCCCGGGGCAATTGCCTGGGGCATCATTCATGGAGTTGTATGGCGGGGACAGGGGAGAACAATTTAACAGGCTGATCTGGCAATGGATGGGCAACATCTACCGGTAAGCGTGTTCGGATTTAAAAAATTATCCAAAGCCAGGTAAGTGCATCAGTGGTTTTGGGTTTCATTAAATGTTCCGGGCCATAATCTTAACATCCCGGGTAAAGGAGAGCAGCACGGATAATATGAAAAGCGCCATGCGGTTTATTGCCTGCAATTCTGTGCTTGATAAAGCTAAAGGTGTTAAACAAACAACAACAGACTTATTGCCATTACCGCCATGCCCGCGATCAGACCTCCGATGGCAACATGGTGTTCTCCAAATTCTTCGGCCGTAGGCAAAAGTTCATCCAGTGAGATATAAACCATAATGCCGGCCACACTTGCCAGAATGATGCCAAAAGCACCCTCATTCAATATACTTCTGAGCAGGAAATATCCGATAAGTCCTCCGACAGGTTCAGCCAAACCCGAAGAAAAGGAGAGCCAGAATGCTTTTTTCCTGCTTCGGGTGGCATAATATATCGGTACTGAAACGGCTATACCTTCCGGAATATTGTGAATGGCGATAGCTACGGCTATGCTTATACCCAGGGCAGGATTGTCGAGGGCTGCCATAAAGGTTGCCAGGCCTTCCGGAAAGTTATGGATGGCGATGGCCAAAGCAGAGAACATACCCATACGCAACAGTTTGTGATTCTGGTCCTGCCTTACATTGCTTATGTCTATGTTTTTTATCTCATGGGGGTTTTCACCGCTAGGTATCAGCCTGTCAATCAATGCAATAATACCAATACCCGCAAAAAAGGCAATGGTGGTATACAAATAACCGGTTTTTTCGCCATAAGCTGCCGAAAGTGAAATTCTGGCTTCAGGAAAAATTTCAATCATGGAAACATACACCATTACTCCTGCAGAAAACCCCAACGCACCTGCCAGAAACTTTGGGTTGAAACTCTTGGATAACAGCGACATCAGGCTGCCTATGCCTGTTGATAAGCCGGCGAATGTGGTTAATGCCAGTGCAAATAATACGTTGGGATCACTCATTTGTTTGTACCAATCCGGCTTTAGGTTTATTCCGGTGCGCTAAATTATCCATTTTAATCAAATATAAAAGCGATCTCAAAAGGTAAAAACGAAAAGACCGGAAGTATTTTATATCCTTACCGATCTTTCCATTCAGACAATGAATGATGATAGAGTAACAGGCTTATTCAACCATCACCCTTAATCCGCTACTGTGTGCCGCAAACTCAGGGGCATACATGCATTGTACACTACCTATGCCTGCCGAATAACTGCCTTTTAAAGTCACCATCACCGGGTATTCAATCACCCACGTTCCCCTGGGCAGGTAATCAAAAAAGAAATCTCCTGATACATCGCGGGCTGTTTGGTAGTAGCCCAGTCCTCCTTTCCAGGTGTATCCCGAAAGCTGAGCTATGGGTTCAAAGCCGGGCGCACGCATATCTTTAAGATGTACAAAATTCAGATCCCGGTCGGTGGTAAGTACCATTCTCACCACCAGTTGGTCGCCCACTGCTATGGCTTTATTCTCTTTTACCGGTTCAAGTACTGGGCCGGCTTCACTGTTTCTTTTTACAAACAGTTCCCGTTTCAGGCTGAGTGGCGATTGATGTGCGGTGATTTTATCCAGTTGTTCAAAATACTGCCAGTATAGTGCTCCCCAAGCCGGACCATCGGTTGATTTTGTAACCACTATTTTACTCATGCCCGGATCTATTTCCACTGCACTCCAATGTGTTTTAAAATAGCCTGTACCTGCCTCGGCCTTTACATCAGGCAAATCCGATGGATCAATTGTTTTATCACCTAACTTTATGGTTACCCCGGGACTCGTACTTAACCAGGAAGTGCCACGTATCAATAAGGCATAAACAGCCTCCGCTGTAGCTGAATTTTCAGGCCATGCCTGTACCTGCTTTTGTTTAATCAGCCAGGTACGCATCAGATCGGCTGCTTCCCTGTCGTTGGCTGTTTCTTCAAACAGTTCAATCAACAAGGCCTGTGTCTGAATGGGCGCACGCTCCCATGAAAAGCCGGCCACGTTGTCTCTCCAGTACATACCTATTTCTTCATCAACAATTGCCCTGTCACGTAATGAACGGATTATGGCACCGGCTGTCTTCGCATCACCATTTCGTCCTGCCCATAAGGCTATCATGGCCTGCATACTCAAACCCGATTTCTGCCATTGAGCGCGCGCCATTCTGCCGTAATATTCCACTACAGATTTGGCAGTTTCAGGAATTTCAACCACATCCAGAAGGTAACTCAGCGAATACAGGTAATATATCTGTATGGGCGAAATTTGCACAGAATCTTTTTTAGGCCCGGCTTTCCTGGTATGATTCCGGTAATCCTCCATCAGTTCATTGGTAAGATAATCAACAGCCCTAACAATCATCTGCTTAAGCATAACATTCTCTTTAACATCGATAACTTTCAGATAGTGCAGTTTTCCGAAACCAGCCACCACCTGCTGGGTAATGTATCTGCTTTCGCGATAACCTTCAAACCAGGGCCAGCCCCCATTCACTGTTTGCTGTTGCTGCAGTTTAAGCACTGCC
>JAQVEI010000258.1 GCA_028697695.1 Lentimicrobiaceae bacterium | reverse complement strand
TCACCGTTTGAACAAGATATGTGTTAAACTTTCAGCAAACCGCCTTATCCAGGGAAAATGAACCTAAAACACCGGCAGTTGTTGACTTTAATACGTTTAGCGCCCCGGCACTAAAGACACTTTTTCTAACAGCCTGATATGAACTTAAAAAAGCATCATAAATATATATTGATATTTCTGTCAATTGTAATGCCTTGTCTGCCACTAAGTGCCCAATACATAGTAAATTGGCATACTCCGGTGCAGGACTCCTATGACGGGCAGGAACCAAAATGGTATTTAAAAGCCGAAAACAGCTTTGCTGATGAACAAAGCGGGCTTCCGGTATTGTTTATTGATTTGCCCGGTTTTGCTCCATCATACACTGATGTAGCGCTGATTGATCCGGTTTATATTTTGCTTGACAGCACTGAGCAGCGTGCATTAAATCAGCGCGAAGTCCCGGAGGTTAACCCCACTGTCACGGCACTGCCTTATGGCAGTCGTGAAACCTCCGGAATAAGGATATTTATACATCCCATCCGTAAAAATACCTCCGGAGAATGGGAGAAGCTAATTTCGTTTGATATATCAGTAAAAGAGAAAGGCGGGGCAAAAAGTCTTCAGCTTCAGCAATACGCCGGCAAGTCGGTTCTTCAGTCCGGTACCTGGTTTAAAATGGCTATTCCTGAAACCGGAATCTATAAATTGACTTATGATGATTTAAAAAATATGGGAATGAATATCGCGGGCAGCCGTTCCGCTGATATTCGGATATTTGGATACGGAGGCGGGATGTTGCCCGAAAAAGCCGGCCTGCCACGTCATGATGATTTGCCAGAAGTTGCTATTCATATGCAGGATGGAGGAGATGGAGTTTTTAATCCGGGCGATTATCTGCTGTTTTATGCCCGGGAGCCGATGGAATGGAAGTATAATGCCTCAATCGATAAATTTGAGCATCAGGTTCATTATTACAGCGATTATTCCTATTATTTTATCACCCTCATGTCCGGGGAGGGGGCGCGTATCCCTCTCAGGATGCAACCGGAGGGCGTTGCCGAGCATACGGTGAATACCTACAACTGGTATGATGTTTATAATTCCCGGGAAATGAACCTGATAAAATCGGGTAAATATTGGGTAGGCGATGTTTTCGATTTGGTTAGCAGTCGCGACTATACTTTCCGTTCATTTTCACGTAATGAAACGGAGCCGTTAAGTATCCGGTTAAGTGCGCTGGCACGTTCTACGGCTGCCGTTTCATTTGATTTAACAGTAAGCGGACAAACCAACAAGCTTTTTCTTGCCCCTATAATTATCGGTGCCGATTATATTTATGCCAATATACTCACCCAAAGATTTGATTACAATTTTAGTGGAAACTTTTCAGGTGCTAACCTTCGATTCAACAAAACGCTGGGTAGTTCCGTGGGCTGGCTTAATTATATAGAAGTAAATGCGCTGGCTAATCTCGAATTTATGGGCGGACAATGCTCATTCCGCCGCAGCCTAATAAAACCCGGTATTGCCGCCTATCAAATTTCAGGCAACGCATCACTTGGCCAGCTTTGGGATGTGACTGATCCTTTAAGACCTGAAAAGATAATTCCGGAGATTAGCGGAAGTAAAAAAGTTTTTAAGTCGGTAGCGGATACCCTGCGGGAATTCATTATTACCGATGCACAAAGTTATCTGAAGCCTGCCTTCACCGAAAAGGTGGACAATCAAAACCTGCATGGGCTTAAAGCGCATGATATGGTCATTGTGGTGCATCCCTTGTTTGTTGATCAGGCACAAAGACTGGCCGGATTTCACGCAGATAAAAATGATTTGAGCGTGTTGGTCGTTCAGCCACAACAGATATACAATGAGTTTTCTTCCGGTGCGCAGGATATCAGTGCCATCCGCGATTTTATGCGCATGCTGTGGAATGAGGCTGCACCTTCAAAAAAGCCGCGGTTTTTGTTACTTTTCGGCGATGCCTCCTATGATTATAAAGACATTATTCCGGGCAATACCAATTTTGTACCCACCTTTCAGTCAACGGAGTCATTGCATCCGGTAAGCACGTATGCAACTGATGATTTCTTTGGTTGTATTGATGATGAAGAAGGTGGGTTAACCAGCGATATTATGGATATTGGTGTCGGCAGGTTGGTGGTTACCACGCCCGAAGAAGCCGAAATGGCGGTAAATAAGATTATTCATTATTCAACAGACCATGAATCCATGCATGGAGAGTGGAGAAATGTTATTGCTTTTGTGGCAGACGATGAAGATTATAATGATCATATGTTGCAGGCGGATAATCTGTCGAAGATGATAGACACCATTTATCCGAATTATAACATCGATAAGATTTATCTGGATGCTTATCCTCAGGTTTCCACGCCGGTAGGCCAGCGTATTCCTGCGGCCAATGAAGCCATTAACCAGCGGGTTGAAAAGGGTGCCTTTATTGTAAACTATACGGGGCATGGCAGTGAAACTACCTGGGCGAAGGAGAAAGTGCTGGAAGTAGCAGATATAAACGGTTGGACCAATTACAACCGCATGCCGGTTTTTATGACAGCCACTTGTGAATTCAGCCGTTATGATGATCCGGAAAGGGTTTCGGCCGGTGAGTTGGTCTTTTTAAACCCAAAAGGCGGTGGCATTGCTTTGTTTACCACAGCACGGCCTACACTTGGAAATCCGAATTATAACCTTGCGCGCAATTTCTACAATATAGCCTTACAAGCTTCACCGGGAAATGCGCCTTTTTTGGGTGATCTTATCCGCGTTTCAAAACAACTAAGCGGGCCTGGTCCCAATGTTAAAAAATTCGTGCTTCTGGGCGATCCCGCTATGAAAATGGCTTACCCTACCTACACTGTTGAAACCACAATGATAAACGGGAGAGAGATTCTTCCCGCTGTAAGCGATACCATTAAAGCACTGCAGGTCATTACCATACATGGACGAATTACCAATACCGGCCGACAGTTGATGACAGATTTTAACGGCATGGTTTTTCCCACTATTTTTGATAAAGAAACACAAGTAACCACCCTGGGAAGTGATGGTTTTACCCCCATGGTTTTCAGTGCCCGCAAAAACATTATTTACAAGGGAAACGTAGAAGTTGTAAATGGTGAATTTAATTTTACATTTATAGTTCCCAAAGATATTGCCTACAATTTCGGCCCGGGTAAAATAAGTTACTATGCAAGCGATGGCGAAAGGGATGCTGCCGGTTCATACAACGAAATTGTTGTGGGCGGCATGAGTAAAGACGAACTGCAAGATAACGAAGGGCCTGAAATAGAACTTTTCCTGAACAACCAAAATTTCCGGTCAGGCGGAATTACCGATGAAAATCCGGTATTGTTTGCCAGACTTAAAGATGAAAGTGGAATAAATACAGTGGGTAACAGCATTGGACACGACATTATAGCTGTGTTAGACGGGCAAAGCAATAATCCGTTTGTATTGAACGATTATTATCAAACAGATGTTAATACCTACAAATCCGGTGTTATACGCTATCCCATGTTTAAACTGTCACCGGGTCCGCATGAGCTTACTTTAAAAGTGTGGGACATCAACAACAATTCGACACAACAATCTATTCAATTTGTTGTTGCACCTTCTTCTGAAATAGAATTGGGTGAAATACTGGTATATCCCAATCCAAGTACAGGAAGTTTTTCGGTGGAAATCGAACACAACCAGTCAGAAAAAATGCTACAGGCCCGGATTGATCTGGTATCACTCTCTGGCGTAAGTGTAATCTCATTGCAACAAAAAATACATACAGACGGGTACCGTAACAACATTATTGATTGGAATGGTATAATGGCCAACGGTCAGATGCCCGATCCCGGCTTTTACATCGGAAAGGTAAGCATTACTACGCCGGCAGGAGACACAGCAGCCAAATCGTTTAAAATACTAATAACCAGGTAATGGATTTTAAGTTTATGATCGAAAGACATCTACATAAGTTAATAATATCCTATTTGTTGTTTTGGCCTGCAGTCCTTTGGTCACAATCACCGGCCGTGCGCGTAAATCTGGATTGGCAGCAACCTGCAGCATTGGTTATGGGAGGTGATTCTTCCATCTTTGCTCCTTATTTTCAGGGTGGCTTATACACCGCTTTACCGGAGGATATTTTGCCGTTGTTTTCTAAAAATATACCGCTTGAACCGGGAAAAGAAGTGTCAGGCGTTAATATTACTCATCCGGAATATATCCCACTTACACCTGAGGAACTTGAACTGCTTGATGGTTTTCCCTGGCCCGATACGGTTAGTTGGCGGATAAGTACGCTGACAGCAAATGGCAAACCCATAGCACGGCTCGAAGTGACACCTTTTGGCAAAGATTCGCTTACCGGAGAAAAGGTTAAGCTGGCATCATTCGGGTAT
Organism: Lentimicrobiaceae bacterium; assembly: GCA_028697695.1. GTDB lineage: Bacteria > Bacteroidota > Bacteroidia > Bacteroidales > Lentimicrobiaceae > Lentimicrobium. The sequence goes on along the minus strand of JAQVEI010000258.1, from coordinate 143 downwards.
CAGTTGTTCGTGCATGATAATTCTACGGTTAAAACTGTGAGGGCATATGTACCCAATTCAGAACTTTCGATGGGTAACTGGTACAAATTCTTCATCAATGAATCGGGAGTTTACAGGATAACATACGATGATTTGAAGAACCT
>JAQVEI010000257.1 GCA_028697695.1 Lentimicrobiaceae bacterium | reverse complement strand
TGGTTTGATAAATGAGTAATCCGACCACAGGAGTGACGGGTCTTTGCGCCTCTGTCATCCGGGGAGCCAGAAAACCTTTACCTGTCGCCTTTATATCAAGCATGGCCGAATTGTCGGGAAGTGCCCCATCGGTATTAATTGCTACCTGCGCTGATAATTGTAAACTGAACACCAACATCATGGGAATGAGTAGTTTTTTCATACGCCTTACTTTTTAAGTGAATATTTATGAACCTGATTGATTACTTACTGTTGCTGGCAGCAAAAGAAGGGAAAGAGGTAGAGGAGGCAGATGCCTGAGTCATTGGCTTCAGGCAGCAAATGAAAAACTGAAAAATGGGTTTTTAATAAAAAAATAAACAGTGTTTTATCTTTTGTGTTCAATTAAAGTTACATTTATCGCACCGATTTAGTGTTAATTTTTTGTTAAACTTTGCAGCAAGAAAACAGCAAAACTCCGGTTGGTTACATTGAGCCTGCTTTGGCGTAATTTAAAGTTTAACCAAATACATTAATATGCCTGGTTGCTAAAGGAAAAATAATTGCATGGTATGTACTAATTATGACTATTGACTTGAATGAACCTCTTGCCAAATGGTTTGATAACTTACCTTTGTATCCATCAAACAACATGATGAAACAATTATTTAATCGTATTTATCTAATGATAAAGCTTTCGCCGGGAGGACGTCTGGCAGTGGTCTTTATTGTTTGTGCGTTTTTGTTGTTTAGTTTGTTCCTTATTGCCGATGCTTTGTTTCCATTCAGAACAAATCATATTTCTTTTTCGGAAGTAGTGTACGCAGCGGACAGTACCTTGTTGCATGGATATTTAAGTGATGATGATAAATGGCGGATGTATGCTGATATGAATGAAATTACGCCCGAGTTGCGAAAAGCATTTATTTTCAAAGAAGATCGATTGTTTTATTATCATCCGGGTATCAATCTGCTGTCTGTGGCCCGGGCTGCATTTAATAACCTGCACCAGGGCAGGCGTTCATCAGGTGCTTCCACCATCACCATGCAGGTGGCGCGCCTGATACAACCTGCGCCACGCACTGTCCCCAATAAATTGCGGGAGATGTTCAGAGCACTGCAACTGGAATGGCATTATTCGAAAGATGAGATACTACAATTGTACCTCAACTTATTGCCTTATGGTAGAAATATAGAAGGGGTGAAGTCGGCTGCCTTAATTTATTTTGACGAAACACCCCGGGCACTCAGTCTGGGGCAAGTAGTTATGCTAACCGTTATTCCAAATAATCCCAATGGCCTTAATCCCCTGCACTATCCTGAAAATCTGGAAAAGTCGAGAAATCACTGGCTGGGGAAATTGAAAGAGAGTCATGTATTTGATGCAGAGGTAGTTAATGATGCACTGGCAGAACCACTTTTGAACCGGCGGTTTGAGGTACCACGCAAAGCCCCCCATTTGTCATTGCGTCTGAAAAAATCAGGCAATGAGACAGCCACTTATTCGACCATTTCGCCCTCTCTTCAGCATAAGGTTGAGATTATGGCCGGAAACTATGTCCGGCGGCTGCGCAGCCAACAGATTGGTAACCTTTCGGTATTGGTGGTGGATAACCGGACTGCCGCCGTAAAGGTTTATCTGGGATCTGCCGGATTCAATGAAGATGACTATCAGGGGCAGGTTGACGGGATAATGGCCCTGCGTTCGCCGGGCTCCGCGCTGAAACCACTGTTGTATGCCCTGGCAATAGATAAAGGTTTGATAACACCCAAAACGGTAATCACAGATGTGCCGGTGAATTTTTCCGGTTACCGGCCGGTAAACTATGATGAACAGTACCGCGGAAAAGTTACCATAGAATATGCCCTGGCGCATTCTCTCAATGTGCCGGCGGTTGAATTGCTTGATAAACTAGGTACGGAACAATTTTTAAACGCCATGTCACATTCCGGATTTAACTGGGTGTCACAGCATCAACAACGGCTGGGCCTTTCAGTGATACTGGGTGGTTGTGGTACTACTTTGGAAGAGCTCACCGCTCTTTACGCCAGCTTTGCCAATGGCGGAATCTACCGCCCGTTGCGGTTTGCCACGTCCCGGCCGGCCTGGCAGGGTGATACCCTTTGTTCGCCTGAAGCAGCCTTTATGATAACCCAAATGCTGACAGGCTTGCAGCGACCTGATTTGCCCAATCAGTATCAACAGGCGGCGCATTTGCCTTCCATTGCCTGGAAAACCGGTACTTCATATGGCAGACGGGATGGATGGGCCATAGGGTATAACAAAGATTACACGGTAGGAGTCTGGACCGGGAACTTTCCCGGACAGGGTTCTCCTGAACTCAATGGTGCGGATTGCGCTGTACCTTTGCTTTTTAACATTTTTAATCTGCTCAGCGACCGCACGTTGCCCGACTGGTTTACACCTCCCGAAGGACTGGACTTTCGCCTGGTTTGTGCACAAACAGGCATGATACCGGATACTTTTTGTCTGCACACCGTTATGGATTACTTCATTCCGGGCATTTCTCCGGCTGTTCGATGCAATCATCTTCACAAAGTGTTTACCGATGCCAGCGAAACCATGACCTATTGCCGGCATTGCCTGCCGGAAATGGGCTATAAAACGGTATTTTATCCGACCTATCCGGCAAATCTGCTTGCCTGGTACAATGAAATGAAAATTCCATGCAATGCTGAGCCGGCGCACAATCCTCGCTGCCCTTCCATTCGCCGTGAAGGCCATCCCTTTATTACTTCGCTGAACGATGGAGCTGAATATCTGTTGTTGTATGGACGAAAACAACAACTGATGCTTGCCTGCAATGCAGAAAACGGTGTGGATAAGGTGTATTGGTACCTGAATGACCGGTTTTATAAATCGGCGAAACCTACTGAAAAAGTGTTTTTTGAACCTGAGGCCGGAAATTATAAGGTGAGCTGTTCCGATGACCGGGGAAGAAACAGTGATATTTATATTAATGTATCGTTTCTGTGAAATTACATTATTTAAGCGGGTATGTTTTTGACATAAGCAGAATAAAACCTGTAGTGTGTTCAGTTTTATGATAAAATTATTTCACGGGTACTGAAAATCCATTTACTTTAATGCAGCATTCTGAAACTGAAGAAGGGTCATCTTCACAAGGATGATTTTGGGATTTTAATAAAAATAGCCATCACACTTTTTCATCAACCAAGCTGTTAAACAGCTATCTTTGCAGCCCGAAAAATTCAATGAAATTTTAGAGTTATGGCATTAAAATGCGGCATAGTTGGTTTGACCAACATCGGTAAAACCACCATATTTAACTGTTTTTCAAATACTAAAGGTCAAACATCCAATTTTGCTTACAGTACCAATAAGTCGAATCTTGGGCAGGTGAATGTACCGGATGACCGGCTTTATGAAATTGATAAATTAATCCATTCGGCCCGTATAGTGCCGGTTACCGTAGAAATTATGGATATACCCGGTTTGGCCAAAGGCGCCAGCCAGGGAGAAGGAGTGGGGAATAAATTTCTTGCAGATATTCAGCAAACAGATGCTATCATCCATGTGTTACGTTGCTTCGACGATGAAAACCTGCCACATGTGGAAGGTTCGGTAAATCCGGTGCGTGACCGCGAAATAGTGGACCTCGAACTTCAAATACGCGATCTTGACCTGGTGGATCGTAAAATTCAACGCATGGAGAAACTGGTGAAGGCAGGTGATAAAACCGCAAAACAAGGAATTGAAGTGTTGAGCAAAGTAAAGAGTCATCTGGAAGATTTTCAATCGGTTAGGACGCTGGAACTTGATGAAAAAGAACGCTCTTTTATTGACGATATGTTTTTGCTCACCGATAAGCCGGTCATATACGTATGTAACGTTGATGATGCCTCTGCAGTGAATGGAAACAAATATTCAGAACAACTGAAGGCCTCGGTAAAGGATGAGCATGCCCAGGTGCTGGTCATCGCAGGTTCACTTGAAGCCGAGATTGCGGAACTGGAGAGCGAGGATGATCGGAAGGTTTTTCTTGAAGATGCCGGACTTACCGAGCCTGGCATAAACAAATTGGTAAGAGCTGCTTACAACATTCTTGATCTTAAATCATTCTTTACTGCCGGGCCAATGGAAGTGCGTGCATGGACCATTAAAAAGGGTATGACGGCACCCCAGGCCGCAGGAGTAATACACAGCGATTTACAACGTGGCTTTATCCGTGCAGAAGTAATAAAGTATGAAGATTTTATCCGTCTTAAGTCGGAGCAGGCCTGCCGTGAAGCAGGTAAGTTGTACGTTGAAGGCAAAAATTACGTGGTTGAAGACGGAGACATTATGCACATCCGTTTCAACGTGTAAAAAGTAATGTTGGTATTTAGGAACATATGCAGCCGGGATGGCGAATAGCTAAGTGTTTCCTCACTTTTCAACATTATTGACTTTATTTGTTCGCTTCCTTTTTTCCCGGATCAACTGCCTTGTCTTTCGCTTCATCTTTCACCTTGTCGGCCTTGTTTTTGGCTTCCTGGGTTAGATCGTTAACGTCATTGGCAGTTTTTTTAGCGTGAGCGTCAGCTTCCTCTTTT
>JAQVEI010000256.1 GCA_028697695.1 Lentimicrobiaceae bacterium | reverse complement strand
CAAAGAGAGGATGGGTGAGGGGTTTGAAGTAATTAAAAAAGTGAACGAAGCAGCTTTAAAAAAAGAAATTCCACCCCTGGCTTTGCAGTTGTTGGTTGAAAATGCCGTGAAACACAATATTGCAGCCAAAGATGCCCCGCTCATTATTCACATCACTTCAAGCGAAAGCTGGCTTACGGTTTCAAATAACCTGAACCTAAAAGAGTCGGCTTTTACTGAAAAAACCGGCTTAAATAACTTAATGCAACGATACACATTGCTGTGTGACCGTCAGGTAAAAATAAACCGGGGGGAAAATACTTTTGAAGTGCAAATACCTTTGCTATGAGCTCTAAAATAAAAATAATTCTTATAGAAGACGAACCCTATAACCTTCGTTTGCTTCAGGGGATGATTCAAAAACTGAGGCCCGGCTGGGAAGTGGTAGAAACTTTCGAAAGTGTTAAAGGTAGTGTTGAATGGCTTAAATCCAACCCTCATCCGGATCTTTTTTTCATGGACATTCAACTGGTTGATGGGCTGTGCTTTTCTATTTTTGATCAGGTTAAAGTGAATGGGTTGGTGATTTTTACTACCGCTTTCGACAATTATGCCATCCGTGCTTTTAAGGTAAACAGCATAGATTATTTACTAAAACCCTTTAAAGAAAAAGATCTGGAAGCTGCTATTGAAAAGTTTGAAAATCTGTCTGCAAATAAATATAAGGAGGAATTTAACCACAATTATACTGAAATACTGGATGCCATCCGCAAAGGTGAGAAAAAGTACCGCGAACGTTTTCTAATTTCAAAGGGTGCGGCATATTATATGCTTAAGGTTGAAGATATAGCTTACTTTTTTAGTGAAAACCGGATGACGACAGCAGTCACTTTTATCAATCAGCATTATGTGGTAGATTTTCCCCTGGAAACATTAGAGAATGAGCTTGATCCCGGTGTATTCTATCGGGCAAGCCGGCAGTTAATTGTCAATATTCATGCCATTGAAAAAATAGAAAATTATTTTAGTGGCAAACTTAAAGTTTATCTTACGCCTCCATTTGCCGGAGAAGCTGTGGTAAGCCGGTTAAAAGCCACCGATTTTAAGGAATGGGCAGGCAGGTAATTGCATTCTACCTCTTCTTAGTTACTGAAGATATATCTGGCGGGTGAGTGCCCATTATTTACCACATCCTGATTAAAGCATTTGTTTGCTGATTGGATGTATAAACGTTTACCGCTCACCCGTCAGAATTGCTGTGCTATTTATCAGGAATAAAACTCTCGCATTCCGATTCAATCTGATTTTTGAACTTTTTAAGTGTAAAGAGCACCAGCAAATATGAAATGCCAATCATTACCGGCCAGGCTAATAGCCATAATATACTGATTATGTTCATTTTGAAGTTGTATTTAAGGTTGAATTAATAAACATGAATGTCCTCATCAAGTTCTGATTTATCTATTCGCTTGTTGTTGATTGCACGCCACACAACATAGATGTAAGCAATTACTACCGGTACAAACAATGAAACGTATCCCATTGCTGTAAGGGTGTAATGGCTGGATGAACTGTTCTGTATGGTGAGTGAATGTTGCAGGTTAAATAATGAAGGGTAATAGGGGGTGTTGTTTAACCCCGCGATAAGAAATAGGGAAAATGCCGTTAAAAAGGTGCCCCCGCCTGCAAACCAGAATGAATTCGTTTTTTTGTTAAAGTAGTATCTGGCAATTCCCACCAACACCAATACCACACCTGCCAGAAACATAATCATTACAATGGGCATTTGTATCAGATTGTTTAAGTATTTGAACTTTTCCATAAATACTATCCCATTGACCGGGTCGTATGCAAATCCTTTTTTCAGCAGGAGAGCAATGACGAAATACAGGAAAAATACCAGAAAAGGTATCGCGTTGTATAACAATTGTTTGGTTGCCCGTTGGCTAATGGCTTCATCATCAATGGTATTAACGATGTAAAGGACCCCGAGTACCCTTGAAAGGAAGAAAATAGCAAGGCCAAGAGCCACATTGTGAAATGTCAAAACAGCTTCAAGCCCGTGGAAGGGCGTTTGCCACCGGCTGATGGCTGAGTCGAACACCTGGGCAATGTTGGCCTTGTCAACCGAAAACATGGCTCCATTGAAAAAGGTACCCACGGCTGTTCCTATCAGTATGGTACCCACTGCGCCGTTAATGAATAAAAAAACTTCATAGGTTCGGGCACTTAGAAAGTTATTTTCTTTGGCCCGGAATTCATAGGAAATGGCCTGGATAATAAATGCGAACAGTATAATCATCCATACCCAATAGGCACCTCCAAAACTGGTAGAATAAAAAAGCGGGAATGAAGCAAAAAAGGCGCCTCCGAAAGTGACCAGTGTGGTGAAGGTAAGCTCCCATTTTCGTCCCAATGAATTGATAATCATGGAACGTTCGGTTTTTGTTTTGCCCAGGTTGTATATAAGCATTTGTCCTCCCTGCACAAACATCAAAAAAACCAGAGCAGCACCGAGTATTGAGATGATAATCCACCAATATTGCTGAAGTGTAAGTAGTTGAAAGGTTTCAAACATTTTAATTTCCTCCCTCTGTTTTAGGTCCGTTTTTAATAGTCTTAAACATAATCTTCAATTCAGCAATCAGCAGCGTAGTGAAAACCACGGCAAACAATATAAAGGTGGTAATTACTGCATTTGAATCCAGGTGTGAAACAGCAGTCATGGTAGGCATCAGATCCTGTATTACCCAGGGCTGCCGGCCCATTTCGGCGGTAACCCAGCCCGATTGTGAGGCCAGATATGCCAGTGGAATGTTAACAATGGCCATAATAAGCCAGAAGCGGGCGTTGGAAATCCTTTCCCTGTAAACCAATACCAAAACAATGGCAAAAAAGAGCAGGAACCAAAATCCCAGAGCTACCATAATATGGAAGCTGTAAAAAGTGAGGGGCACATTTGGAACCAGATGATCAGGGTTGGTGCCAAAATAGCCATATCCGAAGTATTCAAAATTCTCTTCAAGTATCTGTTGAGCCTCAGCCTGTTTTGCCATGTTGCCGGCTGCTTTGGCTTGTTTGTATTCGGCCAGGGCATCAATGGCCAGCTTCCCCTTGCTTATCTTTTCAGCGGCAGGCATAATGCCATGTTCCTCATTGCCTTCCATCAGATCCTTAACGCCGGGAATAAAAGCATTAAAGTCAGAAAATGCCATGTACGACAGAAAGTTAGGAATCTCAATCTTGAACACAAAGTCTTTAATATTTTCATTTTCAGGATCGCTCGGTGAAGTTGAAACCACCCCAATAGCCACCAGAGGCGCTCCTCTTTGTCCATGGTATAATCCTTCAAAAGCAGCAAATTTCATGGGTTGGTTTTTGGCGATTACTTTGGCGCTGAAATCGCCGGTAAGTACGGTAAATGCAGAAGTTACCAATCCGAAAACGGCAGCAACCACTATGCTGCGTTTGGCAAATACCTGATGTCTTTTCTTGAGTAGAAACCAGGCACTGATACCAATTACTACAATGGCTCCAAGCAAATAAGAAGAGGAGATAGTGTGCGTGAATTTACTCATAGCCATGGGAGAAAAAAGTACTTCCCAAAAGTTAACCATTTCATTTCGTGCAGTATCCGGGTTGAATTTCATGCCAACAGGCATTTGCATCCAGGCATTGGCTACCAATATCCACAAGGCCGAAAGGCTGGCCCCAAAAGCCACCAGCCAGGTGCTAAGCAAGTGAAATCCTTTACTTACCTTGTTCCAGCCAAAGAACATAACCGCTATAAAAGTCGTTTCCAAAAAGAAGGCCATAATGCCTTCTATAGCAAGTGGTGCTCCAAAAATATCACCCACAAACCAGGAGTAATTGGACCAGTTGGTGCCAAATTCAAACTCAAGTATAATGCCTGTGGCCACCCCAATAGCGAAATTTATTCCAAAAATCGTCATCCAAAATTTGGTGATGCGCTTCCATGCCGGATCACCAGTCTTTACATAGATGGACTCCATGATGGCGATGATAAAGCCAAGACCCAACGTGAGGGGGACAAATATCCAGTGATACATGGCAGTGAGGGCAAACTGACCCCGGGACCAATCAATCAATGAAAAATCGAATGCTTCTGTCATAGTGTGTATTATTTGGGTTGTGTTAATTGTTCAATAACATAATTGCTGCGTTGCTCGTCGTTCTCAAAATTGGTCTTTAAAAAATCAGGAAAAAAGAATAACTTTAAAATGGCAAACATGACAAATAATTTAATCAGAATAATTATCCATAAAGTCCTGCCAATGGTCATTCCTTTGAAGCCCTCATAATAAAATCCAAACACACGGCTGAAAATATTTCTTTTCATGGATTTTGTTGACTTTTTGATGTTGTCTGGTTTTCAAATATAAAAAGTAACAGCAATTAAACGGAATATTGCCGTAATTTAGAATGTTTCTAAATTGCAATTAGCTGTTTAAATTACCCTAAAGGTGTAAATATTTAATTATCAGCATTGTATAAGCATTGATCCAAAATAGAGTAGATGGAAATCCGAATAAATAATATCCTGCGATACCCGGGTTCAGCGGATTGCATTGATACCGTTAAAG
>JAQVEI010000255.1 GCA_028697695.1 Lentimicrobiaceae bacterium | reverse complement strand
TATCTGATTTTTCAGCATGCATAACTATACAATTTCAATATGCTTGTAAAATTAAGCATAATTCGTATCCACACGTTCAAAAACTCTTATGGATGTTGTATCCTTTACTCGCCATAATTTTGTAGTTTTGTCATACATTTTTTGGAAATTTGAATTGCACTTATTTAAACTAACTCATTGATTCCCAAAGAGACCATACAAAATATAATTGATACTGCCCGTATTGACGAGGTAGTAGGTGATTTTGTACAATTGAAAAGGCGGGGAGCAAACATGCTTGGTTTGTGTCCTTTTCATAACGAGAAAACACCATCTTTCACGGTTTCGCCGGCCAAAGGCATTTATAAGTGTTTTGGTTGCGGCAAGGCCGGTAACGCGGTGAATTTTATCATGGACCACGAAAAGTATTCCTACCCGGAGGCTCTGCGTTTTTTGGCAGATAAGTACAACATTGAAATTGAGGAGCAGGAGCCCACACCTGAAGAAATTGCCCAGGATACCGAACGCGAAGGCCTGTTTGCACTGAATACTTTTGCACAAAAATACTTCTCCCGCATACTTCACGAGTCAGAGGAAGGAAAAGCAGTTGGGCTTACCTATTTTAAAGAAAGAGGTTTTCGTGAGGATATTATCCGCAAGTTTCAACTGGGGTTTTCGGCATCAGCCTGGGATGCCTTCACGCGGGAAGCGCTCAACTCGGGGTACTCCGAGAAATATCTTATCACTTCGGGATTAACGATTAAAAAAGATGACAGGCTTTACGACCGCTTCCGCGAAAGGGTAATATTTCCCATTCACAATCTTACCGGTAAGGTAATTGGTTTTGGAGGTCGTACATTATCTTCAGATAAAAACAAACCCAAGTATGTAAATTCGCCGGAATCGGAAGTTTACAATAAGTCAAAAAGTTTGTACGGCATCTGGCTTGCACGCAATGCCATGGTAGCCAAAGACAACTGTTTGCTTGTGGAAGGCTACACCGATGTAATTTCTCTCTATCAATCGGGCATCGAAAATGTGGTGTCGTCTTCAGGTACTTCTCTTACCACTGATCAAATTCGTCTTATCCATAAGTTTACGCGCAACATCACCATACTTTATGATGGGGATCCGGCGGGTATAAAGGCCTCTTTTCGAGGTATTGATATGATATTGGAACAAGGGCTGAATGTAAAAGTAGTTCTCTTTCCTGATGGCGATGATCCGGATGCCTTTGCCAGAAAGCACCGTTCGGTTGAGGTAGAAACTTTTATCAGTGAAAACGCCAATGATTTTATTGCCTTTAAAACGCGTTTGCTGCTGAATGAAACCCAGGGCGATCCCATAAAAAAAGCGGCCCTCATTCATGAAATTATCCAAACCATCAGTTTGATTCCCGATCCCATTATCCGGCCGCTTTACATTCGCGAGTGTGCTGAAATTATGGATATGGACGAGCAAACCCTGATGCACGAACTGAACAAGCAGCGAAGGAAGAAGATTGTTAAGGGAGACAAACAGGATGAAGAGTTGCCGGAACCGGAGATGGTTGCTCCTCCTGCTTCGGAATTACCTGATATCAGCGATGCCAGTGCGCAGGAAAAAGACATCATTCGCCTGCTGCTTCTCTACGGCACCGAAAATTTAAGTTTCAAAGTACGGATTGAAGGAGGAAATCCGTTCAAAGAGGAATTTGAAGAAGTGCTGGTGCCGGTTGCTCAATATATATGCAATGATTTGAGGACAAATCAGATAACATTCGATTCGGAAGTGTATCAATTCATATTTGATGCCTTTGCTGAAGGCGCTGACAGCAACGCGCTCCCGGAAGAGAAGTTTTTTTTGATGCATGCAGATAAGAGAATCGCGGATACGGCCATTGATTTAATTACACCACGCTATGAGTTAAGTCCGGGCTGGGAAGAAATTCGCATTTACGTGCCAACAGAAACGGATGATTTGGAAAACACCATTGTCCGCTCCCTGCTTTCGCTGATTCACCGCAAGCTATCTATACTTATATACAAGAATCAGCAGACAATGAAAGTATTGGACAACACAAGCGAGGTATGGTCAGATCTTCTTTCGAGAGATATATATTATAAACGGGCCAGAAATGAGATTAACCGCCGGCTGGGTCGCATACTTAACGGCTGATGCTTCGCAAACATTTTGTGAGCTAAGGCGTTATATCTGGGTAATGTAAATCTTTATGTTTATGAAAAAGAACATTGGAAACACCGATAAGTTGATTCGGCTACTGTTGGCGTTATTGATTGCGGTTTTGTATTTTACCAACATCATTACCGGAACACTTGCCATAGTATTGGGAATACTGGCATTGATGCTGGTAGGTACCAGTCTGGTTAGTTTTTGCGGTCTTTATACGCTGTTGGGTATAAATACCTGCAAGCGGCCGTCAAGAGAAAGCATGAGATAGAAGTAGCATTCTTTCTCATATTTATACTGCAGACTTTTCCGCCCTTAAAGCCGTCCGCCCAGCACTGCGGTTTTCTTAAACTGTTTTATCTTTCCCGTGGTATTAAATACTTCAATATGGAGTATATAAATCCCAATCGGTGCTTTGGTGCGATCGTCGGCCAGGCCATCCCAAAAATATGTATTTCCTGTTCCGGCCGGTTGATTTTTTACCAGTTGCCTCACCATTCTGCCATTGCTGTCAAAAATTCGTACGGTAATCGCGTAACCCGGCTGGGAAAAGTTACACGCAATGCTCAGTTGATCATTAAATCCGTCATTATCCGGAGAGAATATCGCGGGTGTAACCACGATTTCATCTTCAGACTGCGGGCTGGCCATAAATTGCGAATTTTGATAGCCCGGTGTAGCGAAGCCTGCACTTTGCGCAGCGGAATGCCAGTTATCCGTGTTTGAAGCCGGCAAATCGGGGTTTACCCTTTCCAGTGAAACCCCATCCGTGGTATTGAGCAGGGCAAAGTACATTTTATCGGTATAGCTGAATTCATCCAGTATAGTATACCAGGGCGTGAGTATAACCACAGTGCCGGCGGCAATGGAGTAGGAGGGCAAAGTTACCATATCCACAAATGCAGTGGGATTGGGCGAAAAGTATTCCCGCATTACCATTTTGCCATCTTTGCTCAATACCACGTATTCGCCGGGGAAAAACAACCTCCCTTCGGGAGCGGTCTCTTTAACCGAAGTAATTTCTCCGGTAGTTTTATCGCGTGTAGCCAGCCAGATAGATTTTAGATCGAGCACTTTTTCGGAACGATTGTATATTTCTACAAAAGCAGTACCGGTGGAGCGTGGATCTGAGAGCACTTCGTTGATGATTACATCTGATGAATCGGGCAGGGCCGGCAACCCAAAACGGGCAGTCAATGGGCGGTTGGTAATATTGCCTGCACAATCGCTTAATCCTGCATCCATACTTAGGGTATAAATGGTTTCCTCAGTAAAGGGGCTGCTAAAATTTAGCTTAACCGATTTATAAAGGGGTGGGACAGCCCGTACCAATGCCGGATTGCCCAAACCCGGTTCGGCATGATAAATGGCTGCATTCAGGAGGGTAAGACTGTCCATGGGCTCGGTAAAAAATACCTGAATGCCGGATGGATCCAGAATGCTGATTTTTGAAATTTGAGGCATATTGTTGTCCGGATTTGTCCCCTTTACCGAATTCAATCTACCCGGGGTACCTCCCTTTGGGTCAATGGATGCCCGCCAGTTGTCTGCTTCACCGCAGGGGTTTTCAGCATCAATAAGCTCCAGCGACCAGCCCCCGTTTTTCTTTATCCCGTCATTGTACCAGGTGTCGCTGTAATTAACGGCATGTATCACTGCGCCCATTTCATTTCTCAGTACGAGACTGGCACCGGTATTGGCGAGGCTGAAGCTGGAAAATGTAAGTACATCGCCGTAAGCTGTAAAGTACTCTCCTGCTTCATAGCCCGTTAAAATAACATATGCTCCCGGTTGCAAGGTGAAAGCGGGGAATATTTTTTTTGAAGTTCCAATATTTAAAATCCAATCGGTGAGACGAAGTGGGTAATTGCTGCGGTTATACAATTCAAGATATTCATAATTTGGCAAGGCTACTGGTGGATCGGGATCTGCCATGATTTCGTTGATCAATACATCGTAAGCCTGCACCGTGTAAAATGAAAAGGGCAGCGTTGTTTCTTCCATTACGTTACCGGCCAAATCCTTTACGCCACGTATTTGCAAATTGTAAAGCTTACCCTCCCCGAAGGGCTGCGAAAAAGTAAGCAGCACCTGTGATTTCTTGTTGGGGTTTCGCAGGGCCTCTTCGGGGTTTCCCAGTTCGGCGCCGGCATGATAGTTTGAAGTTAGTTCAGCCGAGGTCTGTTCAATAATTTCATTGAATGTAAGCAGCAATTGATAGGCTGAGGTCACTTCGAGGGATATCGGTTCAGGTGCCTGATTATCAATTAAGGGCGGGCCGGCGTACACATCATCGAAATAAAAACGGGTAGCATTGCTGGAGGTATACTTACAAACCACCCCCAGCGTATTGTAGGATTGCCAATAACTTTCCTCGGCCACCGACTGCAGGGTAAATTCCTGCCCACCATTTTTATCGGCAAATACCGACCATTGGCCTTCTT
>JAQVEI010000254.1 GCA_028697695.1 Lentimicrobiaceae bacterium | reverse complement strand
GCATACCGAAAAACACAAGCAGCATAACAATACCTGCATAGGGTATGTATGCAGAAAGTGCTTCGCCTACCCGTTTAAACATAGCCGACCAGCCCGACTGTGTAATGTATTGAATGGCAATAAAAGAGCTTGCTCCTATGGCTATTGACAAAAACATGTAGTTGTTCAGCAGCAGGTTAGCCCATGCACGCGCGGGATCAGTAAAAAAACTAATTACAATCACAATAAGCCCCAAAGCTGCCATGCCTAAAGCGATATATTGAAATTTCTTCGTAAAGTTGAATTTTGTTTCCATTGCAGCGCTATTTTGAGGGGTTGTTTTGAAGTTCATGTTTCACAAACAAGGCAATCTTCCAGCGGTCATCGGGTCTGATTAAGTCGCCGTGAGGAGCCATTACCTGATAACCGGCTGTAATCACATGATAGATATCACCATCAGGAGCAGCCAACATTTTTTCCGAAATCAAGGATGCCGGTTTTATAGCATAGCGGCCACTGGTAAACAGGTAACCATTTCCATCGCCGGCTACACCATGGCAATGACTGCAGAAGATATCATATTGCACTTTGCCCTGTTTTATATTTTCATCATTAACATCCAATGGGTTTACAAGAGCAGCAGCGGCTTTTGCACGGCCTTCGATGCTGTTTTCGTATGCGTAAGGTATCATTTCACGGGGAATGGTATTGGAAGCCGGAAGGCGCATAGTGCTGCTATCGGCAAAAACATCATTGGGGCTATACGTCTCAAACGCCAGTGAATGAGCCATATCCGGGAAATACTCATACCCCTTGTCGTTTCGCGTCCGATCGCAGGAGGAAAATACAACCATTAAAATCAATGCCGGGAGCAGATTATTTATTATCCTGATATTTTTCATTGGCCAGTTAATTTTCGGGTTCAATATTTTTTTCATATACCTCAACAGCTCCTTCGTCTTTGAGTATCCGGGCAAGGGCTTCGAAATCGTTTTTGTTGTCCGGATTGTTAAATACCATGACAAACTTGTCGTCGGTAGACCTTACATCCGGCAATACAAAGGACTTTCCGGGAAAAATCTTTGCCCGTACTGAAAAGGTAAACAGGCTGGCCAGGGTCACTACGAGAATAGTGATTACGATAGTAACCACCAAAAACGACGGGAAAGCATTGGTTGGCTTTCCTCCGTAATTAATGGGCCAGTCGATTACTGCGGTGTAATACATAAAAGCCAGCACACCCAGTGCCCCAAAGAGCCCGTAAAGGAAAGCGGCAGTGGTAAATCGTGTTTTTCTACCCATGGCTTCTATGGCTTCATATACCGGATAGGGTGAATAGATTTCCTGTATTTGGAAACCTTTCTTTTGGGTTTCATTTACCGCGGCCATAAGTTGGGCCTCTTCATCAAAAACACCAACTACAAAATGCTTATTCATGGCTTATGTGTTTTTTATCGTGAGTATTATAACTGGTAACCTTAAGCACGCCTTTCAACTCGCTGATTGCCATCATAGGAATGAACTTGAAGAACAACAACACTCCCGTGCCAAACAATCCCAAAGTACCGGCAAAAACGCCCACTTCTACCCATGTGGGAGAGTAAGTTACCCAACTTGAGGGTAAAAAGTCTTTTGCCAGGGAGGTGATGATGATATTGTACCGCTCAAACCACATCCCTATGTTGATAATTATGGATATGATAAAGGCTGCTGTGAGGTTTCTTCTGACTTTTTTAAACCAGAAAAGCTGAGGAACCAAAGCATTGCATACAATCATAATCCAGTATTCCGGAGCATAATCGCCGGTAGCACGATTGCGGAAGAAAGTGAATATTTCATATGGATTACCGGAATACCATGCAATAAATGCTTCAGTAGCGTAAGCGGTACCCATAATCAATGAAATAAAGATAAGTATTTTCGCGATGGCATTCAGGTGGTTGTCTGTAACGTAGTCCTGAAATTTATACATCTTACGTATGATGATCATAAGGGTCATTACCATAGCGAAACCCGAAAATATTGCACCTACAACAAAATAAGGCGGAAACACGGTAGTGTGCCATCCGGGAATTACCGAAACGGCAAAATCGGTGGCAACAATGGAGTGAACCGATACTACCAGAACAGCAGCAATCCCGCCCAAAACATAAGCTAATGCTTCAAAACGCAACCACTCCCGGGTGGTACCCACCCATCCGAATGCAAAAAAGCCATATACCGCCTTTTTAATTTTGGAGGTGGTTCGGTCGCGGATGGTTGCAAAATCGGGAACCATACCAAAATACCAGAATGAGGCTGAAATAAGCAGATAGGCCGAAATGGCAATAAAGTCCCAAATCAAAGGTGAATTGAAGTTAACCCAAAGTGGCCCACGGGTATTGGGATAGGGGAAAATATAAAATGCCAGCCAAACTCTTCCCATATGCAGCGCAGGAAAAATAGCGGCGCACAAAACTGCCACCACCGTCATGGCCTCAGCAGCCCGGTTGATGGAAGTTCTCCATTTTTGACGCAATACCAGCAAAAAGATAGAGAAGGCGGTACCGGCATGTCCTATACCTATCCACCATACGAAATTGATGATCTCCCAGGCCCAGCTTACCGAATTGTTTACTCCCCAGGTTCCAATACCAACGGCCACCGTTTGATAGATGGCAATCACTCCAAACAATAAAGCCAGGTTGCTTATTCCAAAAGCCACTTTCCACCATAGGGGAACAGGTTTGTTTATGGGCGCGATAATATCGCTGCTGATCTGATGATAATTTTTATCACCCAGAATCAATGGCCCTCTCACTTCAGTTTTGTACATAGGAACAAACGTTATGTATTAATCTAAATTCTTAAGCTTCATCACTATTTTTTACCAGAGTAAGATAACCTACCGAGGGCAGGGTATGCAGATCCTCAAGTAAATGATAATTTCTGGGATCTTTGAAGAGTCTGGAAATGCGACTTTCCGGATCTGACAAATCTCCAAAAATAATGGCGCCCGAAGGACATCCCTGTGCACAGGCCGGCAATATTTCGCCGTCTTTTAATGTGCGGTTCTCATTCTTTGCCAGTAATTTCTTGTCCTGTATCCGCTGAACACACAATGTGCACTTTTCTACAACACCGCGCTCGCGTACCGTTACATCCGGGTTTAGAACCATACGTCCCAAATCTGAGTTCATGTTGTAGTCAAACTTGTCGTTGGTGGCATACCTGAACCAATTGAAACGACGCACTTTATATGGACAGTTGTTGATGCAATATTTGGTTCCCACGCAACGGTTGTATGCAATCTGATTGAGTCCTTCTGCACTGTGATTGGTGGCAGACACCGGGCAAACATTTTCGCAGGGTGCATTGTCACAATGCTGGCACATCAACGGCTGGAATACGACTTCCGGGTTTTCTTCATCGCCTGAGTAATAACGGTCAATGCGCATCCATTGCATGATGCGATATTTCATTACTTCCGCTTTTCCTACCACCGGCACATTATTTTCGGCCTGACAGGATATCACGCAGGTGCTACATCCTGTACATTTGTTCAAGTCGATGGCCATGCCCCAGTGATGCCCGTCAAACTTAATCTCTTTGTAAAGGGTGATGTTTTTCTCTTCAGCTTCCTTATGCATTTCATTGCCGGCGTTGTTACTAACCAGGTATTCTTTCAGGGTAGTTTCCCGAACTATAGGCCGGCCCTCCATGCTGTGATGCATTTGGGTGGACGCAAGGGCGTAAGTAGCTGCTGACACCTCCGGCTTAATGCCGGTAGCGTGTCTATGGCGAATGCCGTTGATTAATGAAACTAAGGGATAGGCATTCTTCCCCACATTATTGGCCACTTTACCCATGGCTGTATGGCCGTAACCCAATGCTATGGAAATAGTATCAGGTGCCTGCCCGGGCTGAATCAACACAGGAAATTCAGTTTCTTTGATCCGAAGCATATTGCCGGAAGCCACGCCCAGTTTAGCAGCCGTAGCCGGCGAAATGGCAGCAAAGTTATCCCAACATACTTTTGAGATTGGATCTGGCAACTCCATAAGCCACGGATTGTTGGCATATTGACCATTGCCCATTGATATGGTTTCGTAAAGTGAAACCTCATATCCATCCGTGGCTGTGCTTTCGTGCGAAGACTCAACAACAGTGGACTGAAACACAGGTTGCATGCCGGCAACCGGCTTCAACAAGATTCCCTTCTGAAGCGTGGTATTCCATTCAGCTTCATCACCTTGCAAGATATTATCAAGCCAGTAGTTTTTCAGGTATGTATAGTAATCTTCATCCCTGCCCATCCACTTTAACAATGAATCCTGTGGCTGACGCGTATTGTATATATTGCGAATGGTTGGCTGAGCAAGAGTAAGATAACCCCGTTTGTATTCAGCATCACCCCACGACTCCAAATAATGATGGCCGGGTGCGCAATATTTCATCAAAGCCAGGGTTTCGTCAGTAGTTGTGTTTAAGCTAACGGTAAGCTCAGGCTTTTGAAATGCGGTAACTACTTTTGCTGCATCAGGATAATCGTAAGCAGGATTTACTCCCCACATTATAATCCCGTTTACTTCGCCTTTATCAATGTTATTGAGTAACTCCTCAAACCCGGTATCC
>JAQVEI010000253.1 GCA_028697695.1 Lentimicrobiaceae bacterium | reverse complement strand
CGGATTAATGAAAAAGTTGCTAACTTAGGCTCCACAATCCTTCAATACATTAGCACAACTAATTAAAATTTTACGATGAATATACTTATCATTTTTAACCGTGAACCTTACGACAATACTGATGTAACGTGGAATGGCCTCCGGCTGGCCGGCACCCTCAGGAAAAACGGTGAAGAGGTTCGCATATTTCTGATGAACGATGCTGTTGACCTGGCCCGCGATGCGTGCAAGCCGCCACCTGCCTATGATCAGGATTTGTCCGACATGCTCAAGGAGTTGATTAAACAAGGGGTTCAGGTTAAAGTTTGCGGCACCTGCATGGCCCGGTGTGGAATATACAAAAATCACCCTTATTTTGAGGGTGCCCAAAAATCAACCATGGGTGAGCTTGCTGCATGGGTTAGCAGCAGCGACAAGGTAATTTCTTTTTAACACCCTGGCTTACCCACACCGGAGGCATTAAAAATAATACCATGCGAATTAAAGATTTTAAGCTTGAGCGATATTTTGCGGAGCATGAGTTTACCGCTAAATACCTTTTATCCAGTTCTGATTGCGAGGGATATTCGCTTCAATCTATACTGCAGCAAGCTTCACCCACAGAATTGGGAATTTGGGAAAACCTTAAGCTGGGTTATACCGAGAGCAAAGGTCATCCCCTATTGCGTCAGGCAATTTTACAGTATTATTTCATAAACGACATAGAACAGGTGGTGGTGGCCTCTCCGGGAGAGCTCAATTTTATCACCATGAATGTATTGCTTAGCCCGAATGACCATGTGCTGGTGGTATCACCTGCCTATCAATCGTTGTCCGAAGTTGTTGTTTCCCTTGGATGTGAAATCTCTTACTGGCAACCCGACCCGACAAAATGGGAGTTTGATGTTTCAACCCTGGCAACGTTGTTTCAGCCAAATACCCGGCTCATCATTTTAAACTTTCCCCACAATCCTACTGGGGCTTATCTTAACCGGCAACAATTGGACGAAATTGTGAACCTTGCACGCCAACAGCAAGCATGGATTTTTTCGGATGAGATGTACCGAAAGCTCATGATTAGCCAAATACCTGAACTTCCACCTATAAGCGATATCTACGAAAAAGGCATTAGCTTGTGGGGAACATCCAAAACCTTTGGAATGGCCGGTTTAAGAATTGGCTGGCTGGTCACCCAGGATAAAGAATTCCTCAATGAAGTAGTAGCATTTAAAGACTATTTGAGCATATGCAGCAGTGCGCCATCCGAAATACTGGCAATGATAGCCTTGAATCATCCTGATAGTTTTATTCAACCCAATATCAATAAAATAAAAGCCAACATCGAATTATTTTCAGCCTTTATCCAAAACCACAACAAATTATTTCACTTTATTCCACCCAAAGCCGGCTCCGTTGCTTTTGTTAAAATAAACACTCCTGAACCGACTCTTGATTTTAGCAATCGTCTGGTAAAAAAAACCGGAATAATGACAGTTCCCGCTGAGATGTTCGATTACCCGGGCAAGTTTCTCCGCATAGGTTTTGGCAGGAATAATTTCCCTGAGGTGCTGAAAAAGCTCGATAATTATCTGAACGAAACCCATTAGGCAGATACTCAGGCATCTGAGCGTGTAATTTTCCGGTTCATATACATAATAATATCCTCAATTTTCAGGATCATATAATTTAAAGCGGCAGGTGAATAAAATCACGCAAGCCTAAGACAGCATATAGTATTTTCTTGCCCCTTCAAGCTATGTCTGTGAGTTGTCAACATTTTCATCCATTCACCTGTTTTATCTGTTGAATTTCGCGCTCAACTTTTAATCAATCCTGCGATAATGAAAAGAGAATCTTTAAGCGAGGTCCATTCAACAGTAAGAACAAACAAAAAGGGCTGGCGCAGGATAGTTGCCTTTTTAGGTCCCGCTTATCTGGTTAGCGTGGGTTATATGGATCCGGGCAATTGGGCTACCGACATTGCAGGAGGGGCACAATTTGGATATAAGCTCATCTGGGTGTTACTTATGTCGAACCTAATTGCTGTATTGTTGCAATCATTGAGTGCCCGACTGGGCATTGTCAGGGGTGAAGATCTGGCACAGGCTTCAAAAAATGCATATCCGGGCTGGGCGAATATACCGCTGTATATATTGGCTGAAATTGCCATAGCAGCCTGCGATTTGGCAGAAATTGTTGGAATGGCCATAGGGCTTAACCTGCTCTTCGGCCTGCCGCTTATCTGGGGCATCAGCCTTACTGCGCTGGATACAATTTTACTGCTTTTCTTACTGAATAAGAGCATGCGCACCATGGAGGTATTTATCGTTTCTCTCGTGTTTATTATCGGGATCTCTTTTCTGGTAGAGATGTTCATCGTGGCACCGGTTTATACCGACGTGATTAAAGGCCTGGTGCCTTCTTCACTTGATGGCAATGCGCTTTATATCGCCATAGGAATTATCGGGGCAACTGTAATGCCTCATAACCTATATCTACATTCGTCATTGGTGCAAACCAGGAAATTCGACAAGACACAGGCTGGCATGAGAAATGCCATTCGTATGAATCTTTTTGATACGACCATCGCACTCAACCTTGCTTTTTTTGTAAATGCAGCCATACTGATACTTGCTGCTGCTGCATTTTATGTAAACGGTTATTATCATATTGCTGAAATCCAGGACGCCTCCCGGCTCTTACAAAACTTATTCGGTAACACCGCTCCCACGTTTTTTGCTATTGCACTGATTGCAGCCGGACAAAGTTCAACCATTACCGGCACATTGGCCGGCCAAATTGTGATGGAAGGCCATCTTAATCTAAGGATACAACCCTGGTTAAGAAGATTGATAACAAGAATATTAGCCATAGCACCCGCCATATTCACCATTATTTACTTTGGAGATCAGGCATTGGGCAGCCTGTTGGTTCTAAGTCAGGTAGTTTTAAGCCTGCAACTGGGATTTGCGGTAATACCGCTCATTCATTTTAATGCCGACAAAAAACGGATGAAAGGATTCGACATTAAACTCTGGGTAAAAATTCTCGCATGGATAAGTGCTTCCATTATAGTTTATCTGAATATTCAACTGGTAATTGACGAAATACAAAGCTGGATTCAAACCTCAGAAAATAAGCTTTTAATATACATACTCGTGATACCCATCGCGCTGGCATGTCTGGCGTTACTGATTTATATATTTATTCATCCTTTTTTGTCCACCACGGAAAAAGCCAAAAAAAGATTACCGCACGGGCTCGCTGCTGAACTGGATAACATCAAAACCCTGGCATATAAGCATATTGCAATAGCGGTCGATTTTTCAGGACAGGATTTACAAATTATACAAAGCGCGCTCAATCAGGGGGGTGAGTCGGCAAAATATACGTTGATTCATGTCGTAGAAAGTGCAACCGCCAGATATGCAGGTAAAAATACCCTGGATTATGAATCGCAAATAGACAACGAGAGCTTATTGCAATATCGGAATAAATTAATAAATATGGGTTATGTTGCTGATTTTCAAATAGGATACGGGACGGCATCCTCAGAAATAGTAAAAATCGTAAAAAGCATACAGGCTGACCTGTTGGTGATGGGGGAACACGGACACAAACGTTTCAAAGACCTGGTATTTGGGACTACCATAGATGCGGTTCGCCATAAATTAAAAATTCCTATTCTTATCGTAAAATAATTTTAAATCCACCAATTATGTATCTTTTTTCTAAAAATACACCCGCTACATCTTATTAAATGTGGAAACAAATCATGATCTAAGATGTTATACGATAATAAGCTGCGATTTAAAAATTCAGATTTCTAATAATTATTCACCAAAAACCTAAGCCATGATCAGAAAAACTACCTTTTATTTAATTTCTTGCTTAATGCTGTCGGGCATCACGTATGCCCAGACGCCAGAAGTATTAACTGCCCCCTATGGACCGCCGGCCACTGCCAATGAATGGACAAAATACACCATTCCTTTAACAGCAGCTACGTTTAATGTTTCAGAAGAAGCATTTCAGCAAGCTATGGCCAACATTACTTCATTGTGGATACGTACCGAAATGCACAGCGGATATGATGTGGGAGGTTTGGATGAAGTAAGGGTGGGAGATGCCTATTTGAGTAATTTTGATTCTTCGTCAGAATCATGGACCTCGGGTGGTGATGGCACCATGACCTATGTGCCCAGCGGGGGAGTAAATGGAGGTTATATACAAATCGAGGATTGGGCTACCGGAGATTGGCATTACATGATTTCTCCCTTTTCCTGGGCCGGCAATTGGAGCGGACTTATTGGTCAGGATATCGAATTTTGGATGAAAACCGATAAACCATCCTATGCAGCCGAAATTAGATTGACCACCACACCCATTTCCCGCCTTGCACTTAACGTTTCGGAAAATTTCACCATCCCACTGAACGACTCATTGCTCATACAGGTTGCCATTGATCCAGTCTCATCTCAGGATGTAACCGTTACTTTAAGTTCATCGAGCAATACCTGCATTACCATTCCGCCACAGGCGGTAATTCCTGCCGGTGAGTCGCAGGGTGCAGTATATGCGCATTCTGCGCCCGGAGCTACAATGGGATGCCAGTCTGTTA
>JAQVEI010000252.1 GCA_028697695.1 Lentimicrobiaceae bacterium | reverse complement strand
TTCTCAGTTTTAGCTTACCATTAACCTCAACAGGAGAGATTTCACTGAAAAATGTTGAGGTAATGGCGAAGGCAAATGCTAAGGTAAATCCCGAATGTCCAAATGGTTGCGTTGCATGCGGGGAGTATTGTTTCTGTTATAGAATCTATGAAGGTCTAAAAGAATATCAATGGCCGAAACAAGAATGAGCATTAACAATCAATGCGATTAACCAACATTTCAATTCTTTTAATCGGTGCGGCAAGAACAAGTTGCCGCACCTTAGCTCTAAAATGCTATTAAACATGAAGACCCGAGCCTTATTATTGTATTCATTCCTTATGTTTTTAATTGGATGCAATACCAATAATGCATCCAAGACCGAGATAGTACAGAAACATCGCGATATAATAGTTGATGTTTCTGAAAGTATTGTGGATATAAAGACGGAAATTTTACTCGGCAGTTCGCATTTATACATTACAGATAATTTTTTAATTGTTGCTGAAATTTCACCTAAAAATGATAAGTGCATTCATCTTTTCAACAAGAATTCTTTTGAATATTTATCCAGTACTGGCATAATCGGGAGGGGGCCCGGGGAGATAACTAACCTGGGAAGAATTGGAATTGACGAGAATAACAAGATCCTATGGGTAGTCGACCATGGTAAAAAAGTGATGCACAAATTCCCTTTGGACAGCATATTAGCAAATAATAACTTTAAACCAACTAGCTGCCTGAACATGAATGAGGAGCTGCTTCTTGTTGATTTTGGTTTCCTTAATGACAGTATTGTTCTTGGAAGAGCTCTCCATCCATTGTCACATTCCACATTTGACATGACTATGACTAAACTAAATGTCAATACTAATGAGATTGAACGGTTTGGTTATGAAAATCCCGAATGTTCAGGAAAGAAAACTATAGCAACCTTTAGCCTGTCAGTTGAAAACAACTTTTATGTGAACTGTTATGATGAGTGCGACTTATTGACTATATGCGACCTCGATGGTAACGTGAAACACAATGTATATGGTCCAGGGTGGAATGACAAGGATCAGGACAAGAAAGCATATTACTTCGGATCCGATATATTTAATGGGAAAATCGTAGCAGCTTACATTGGTTATCTGGAATTTGTTTTTAAGGGAAACATAACCCGTGGAGCTGCGCCATCAACGCTAATAGTATTTGAGAAGGACGGCAGATATTTAAAAACGATCAATACAGGATATGAATTTGAACGTTTCTGTATTGATGAAGAGAATAAGAGGATCATTGCATATTTTATTGACAGGGAAGAACCGCTGGGATATTTCAATATTCCGGTTGAATAGTCGGGGTTCGGATGGTTGAATGAAAAAATTTTCTACTGGAAATTCCCGAAAATTCCCGAAAATTCCCGAAAATTCCCGAAAAAAACTTAAACAACTTATTTAATTTTACATAGGTCAGGTTTGCCGTTTTACGAAATATTTTTTAAAGTATAAAAGTATAAATAAGAAAGAAAAGGGCAGAAAGCTTTGCCTGTATTGCTAAGTACTTTCTGCCCCGGCCTTTCACAAAAAATGAAAGGAGGTGACAACAAAGATAGTAAAACAGAAAATTAAACAAGCTGCATCAGCTTGCTCAACGGTTACGGCCCTTGTGAATTCATAAAAATGTTTTATTAAATAATTATCGTCATGAAAAAAAGACTTTTTCTTGCAACTATTGCCAGCATAATTGTAGTATTTACAATTCTAAGTGCAAATGTTACTCAGACAAGCTCAGATAATACTGATCTGAAGAACATTAAAATAATGTCACAGGCAAATGCAACTGCAAGTGCAAGTGAACTTTGTCCTACAGGCTGTGTAATCCATGATGGATTTTGCTATTGCAATGGATTATCAAGTGAGTGCTGGAATCCACCTAAAGGCTCTAAATTGCCGGAATAGAGTTGTAGGAAGTTTATGAAAGTGTGGTTGCGGAATACAACCACACTTTCTAAAATACAATTGATATTAATAGATTAGACCTAACGGGGGAATTTAATATTAACACTTTATTTATGAGACATATACAATTTCTGGCAGCATTTCTGTTCTTAATGGCTTCAGGTTGTGGTAATAATAATGAGAATAAAACTGAAATAATCCAAAATGAAAGAGACCGTATAATAGATGTATCTGATAAGATAGTAGATATTAAAACGGATTATGTTCTTGGAAGGTCTTCTTTGTATATTATCGATAATGTCCTGATTGCTCAGGAGCTAGATCCAAAAGGAGAAACAGTAGATCATCTGTTTGATCTGAAAACATTTAAGTATATTACCAGCACGGGAGTTCTGGGCAGAGGGCCGGGAGAGATAACTATGCCAAGTGGTATATTGGTTGACAGGGAAAAAAGAGTCTTCTGGCAGCTTGATGTAGGGAAAAAAGTTCTGCATAAATTTCCCCTGGACAGTGCTCTGTCTAATAAGTTGTATAAACCTACTGTTTCAGTGAAGCTAGTTGATACTCTATCCCTTGTTTATTATAGCTTTCTAAATGACAGTATTGCGTTGGGTAAAGCAATAGAGCCTTTTTCCGGATCACCTTTTGTTACAATGGCAATGACAAAGTTTAATATTAATACAGGGGAGATCAGAAGATTCGGATATGAAAATACGAAAGTAAAAGGCAAATTTACTAACTCATATTTTGCCCTGTCAGCTGCAAATGGAATATATGTCAATTGTTATCTTTATAAAGACTTAATGACTGTCTGTGATCTGAATGGCAACTTGAAGTATAATGTTTACGGACCCGGATGGGAGGACCCGGAAGAAGATGATAATGGTTATTTTCATAGTGTAGTAATACATAACAACAAGATATTTGCCTCCTATCATGGTAACAGTCGGATAATTGTTGAAGGCAACATTCAGAGAGGCTCCTATCCCCAAAGAATAATAGTATTTGGTCTTGATGGCTCTTATCAGCAAACCATAGAAACGGGCTCTGAAATATGCAGGTTTTGTATTGATGCCAAGAATAACAGGATAATCGCCTATTTCAATGACAGGGAAGAACCACTGGGATACTTCGATATCCCTGAATTATGAAGCTTTCAGACTAAGTTTGCCAGAGGCAGAAATACCAGAACCAGTTAAACTCTAAAAGTTCGATCATCCATTTTCTATCCAAGAATTTAAGAACATTGTTGCTATGAGACGATACCTGAGTTTATTATTATGCCTGATCCCTTTAATCTCCTGTTCTAACCAGTCTGTAACCAGAGACCTGAAAAGCAATCTTAACAAAACAATCACTCTGGAAATGTTTGATTCTGTAAGGTTTGGTGACAAATTACTGTCATATGAAGAGTTCAGGCAGAGGTATAACTATATATCAGTGGTTTACCTTGAGGACGGATGCCAACCGTGTTATCCAAAGTTTATTGAATGGCAGAACATGATGGACAGCCTGAATAGACGAAATGATTACACGGTTCTTTTCATAATCCAGGGATTCCGGTATAATAATTTTATTAAAAGAGTTAATGAGATCTCTGTATTTAACGATCATTACTATACAATCATGGATGATAGTCTCAGCTATCTTTTGAATAACAATGACATACCACGATGGATAATTGATGGTTCAGTACTTATCGGTCCTGATAATAAGATTAAAATGATTGGAGAACCCTGGACTACTAATGAAATGACAGCGCTGTTCAATAGTATTTGCCAATAATGTCATGCCCTCCCATTTATTTGCTCAAAACTGTAACCCGGAAAAAACCTTTTGATTTGATTGACTAAACCTAAAGGCAGAGTATTATAAGAATGATCAAATCAAATGACAAGTCTTTCAGAGGCTGGTGGTGGATATTTGTAGTAACAGTTTTTCTTACTGTTGCCCTTAGAATTTTCGTTGTCACACTTTATCAGATTTCATCTGTTTCCATGGAGCCGGTTCTGTTACCTGGCGATGTAATTATTGTCAGCAAGACTACCTATGGACCAAGGCTGTTGAAAATGTTTATTTACCTGAAGAACAAGAAGGCTGAGTATTGCAGATTAAAGGGCAGAAGGAGGATTAAAGAAGGTGATATTGTTGTTTTTAGCATGCCATTGCATAATAGTTCATCTGAATTTGATAAAATCAATACTGCTGGTAGTGTTGCGAAACGGATCTTTTGCCTCCCGGGGGATACTGTGTTGATTGAAAATAATATGGGTAGAAATGACGGGATTACATATTTCCAGAATGAAAGCCAGTTATTCCCTTATGATTCGTCTTTGCACTGGACACTTGAGAAGTACGGTCCGCTTTATGTGCCGGCGAAAGGAGATTCAATAGAGTTAACAGAAAAGAATAAACACTGGTATGCAGAAATACTGCTGTTAGAAAACCCCGGCGGACAAATTACAGATAGTACATTGGCTGCAAATGGCAAGAATATAACAACTTATGTATTCAAAAAGAATTACTATTTTGTTTTGGGTGATAATTTTTACAATTCCTTTGATTCAAGATTCTGGGGGTTTGTACCTGAAGAAAATATTATCGGGGAAGTGAAGGGTATTCTGTTTTCAATAAATCCTGATAAAGCAGGATTTAGGAAATTTCGGTTCAATCGGTTCTTCAAAACAGCCCATACCCAACAATGAATACTGTTCAT
>JAQVEI010000251.1 GCA_028697695.1 Lentimicrobiaceae bacterium | reverse complement strand
TGGCTTGAAAAATATGTAAAAAACAGGACAAACGGCACAAAATAAGCCGAAAGCCTGGTTTTAAACATTCCAACGATGTTGATTACCGGATAAGGGTTACTGCACCTTTTACTGAGGACTTATTGCCATTATAATCGCTGTAATTAACCATCCAGATATACACCCCTGGCGGTGAGAGGCTTCCATTGGTGCTGCCATCCCATGCAACATCAATATCAGCAGTTTCAAAAACCAGTTGCCCCCAGCGGTTGTATATCGTGAACAAATAGGCAGAGGGTTCCACGTTTCGAAGAAGGGGCCTGAACTCAGGCGTATAGCCTCCTATTCTGAATGCGGTAGGCACCTGAACCACTGCCTCCGGAATGATCTGCACCGTGTTTGAAATGCTTTTTCGGCCATCTTCATGAATGGCTTCAACATAATATGTTATTTTACCAGCACCGGCATCCGAAATAATATCGTTGAAAACCAAAGTCTGGGGTCCAACCTCTTTCGGAAATCCGGCAGAGAGTAAACCTGCTTCCAAACGATAGATTTGATAACCCTTTAGCGATTCATCCCAACCGACAAATGCGTTCCAGTTAAGGCGCACATGGCTCCTTTCCGGACTGCTAAGTTCCAGCAATATACTTCTGTACACCCTGGATTCTGCCAATTCATAACCGCAGGCATCCAACGCTACCACTTGATAATAATAACTCTCCTGATGAACCTTCGCCTCATAATCCGATAAGGTAACCGGACTTCCATTCCAATTCCCCGTGAAGATCAACTCGAGAGAAGCAGATGAAGCAGTGCCCCGGTAAACATTCACCTTATCCATCAATTCATCAGGGGAACCACTGCTTTGCAGAGTAATGTAATTGTCGTCAGATACTGTTACCAGATCGAGATCGAAATCTGTAATAGACTCAATAATGGGTGAAAAGTAGAGTTGACAACTTTGAGAACCTTCTGTATTAACACCATTCACAGCTTTCACCGAATAGGTATACAAGCTTCCACTGTTCAGCATCAATGTATCGGTATACGAATAAGTGCCGGATGATGTTGCAGCAACCACTCCGGCTACTTCAGCCATGTTTCCATTCTCGGACCGGTATATTTCGTAAGCAGTTACCGGCGGATCCATGTTTATATACTGATTCCAATGAAGCGTAGCCTGGCGGTTGCAATGCGATTCAATATCACCTGTAATATGGATGGTATGATGTAGCCGGTTGTAGTTGATGATGCCTGAACTTTGATTCCCGCACTGATCTTTTGCACGAAGCACATAGGTAACGGATTCGTCACATGGATACCGGTAAGTGGGACGGCCGGTAAAATCATCAATCAGAAAATTCACATACGCGGTGGTATCATGGTCAAGGTAGGCGGCGCCATCCTTAATGCCAACTATATACCCATCAACATCGGCCGTTGGGCTATGTTCCCAATATATTTCAGCAAAACCATTATTAATGGTCACATAACTAAGCCTGGGATCTTCGGGCCGGTTATCGTCTTTAAACGTACCACTGCCGGTTGATGACCTTGCTGTACAACCGGTGAGCCTCAATGTTATTCTGTAGTAGATGGTTTGCGGCGTACATATTCCCTCAATGGTGTCGTAATATATCAGCTTATTGGATGTACCTATTTCAGTAAAATTAACATTGTCCATTGAACGTTTGACCACATATTCAACAGCGTCACCCCCGGGCTTCATTGGTGTCCAGTCGAGCCGGGCTATTCCCGACCCCACACCCGCATTGGAAACAACCAGCAACATGTTGTTAAGATGAACAGATTCAGGGCTGTTTGAGGGCGGAGAATTGTTATAGGTGATAAGAAAAACATCGTATTTTTCAGTCTGGGCATCGGTTACAGGTACAATTACCGAAGTGATGGCCGGATGAACATCCACTGAACTATAAAAAGCATCCGTACTCTTTTTGTAAAAGAGCCTGAAACCGTCAAAACTACCCGAAGGGATGGCCCAGCTTGCATACAATGAGCCATCGGGACTTACTGAAACACAAATCAATGCAGGCATGGGCTGCGCATACAGGCTGCTCAGAGGCCAGAAGCAAGTCAAGCAGATAAGTAGGGTAATATAAAATTTCTTACCGTAAAAGCTCATGACAATACAATAATTGAATAATCTTCAGCAAACAGTCAAATATATAACAAATAACGGGCCTCATTTATTATAAATTCAAATTAAACTCATTTGTAACCCCTTATTTTAAAAATATTCAGGGTGCATAAATGACATCCCATTTAAATACTTTAAAAAATTTCAGGGCTTAATCATAAAAAAGGACAATACCGCATGAACATCAGCAGATAGAAACAAGTTTATTTTATGCAGATGTTTTGTTTTGAGCACCATGTATTGACTGCATTTTTTGCTTTTTTATCCTCTGCCTGACGAAATTATTTTACTTTTGGCCCACGGATTAAACCTTAATCCGCAACATAAAAAAATCGACCCATGAAGACCAGGATTTTACCATTCATCATTTTTTTCATAACAATCAGCCCAATTTTTGCACAACAAGGCCCCATTGCGCCACAAGTTGTAGGAGAGGGCACCTTATTGGGAATAAGTTTACCCTTGAGGGAAATTCCGCCTTTAAGTGATTCAGAGTGGGCATTGATGCAGGAGAAAGCAGATGCCAAACTACTTAACCCCAAGCTTCGGTTAAGGTATTTTCCTTATGAAGCCACCGCTTTACCAAAGGGTGAAGATGCTGTTTGGCAAAAAGGTCATGGAAATACCCGCATTCCACAGGCCGATCCCACGATAAATTTTCAGGCACAATCTTCCCCCTATTATCCCCCTGACTGCAATGGTGCTGCCGGCCCCGGACATTATATGCAAACGGTAAATACCACTTATGCTATTTATTCAAAGTCGGGTGAGTTGCTGGCAGGGCCTACCAATATGAACCAGTTGTTTGGTTCGGTACCCGGAGCCAATTGTAACGATGGTGACCCGATAGTGTTGTACGATAAGATGGCAGACCGCTGGCTGGCTGCTGAATTTTCCCTTTGCGGCTCACCGGATCGCATGTTGGTGGCTGTTTCGCAAACCAACGATCCTACCGGGCCTTGGTACCAATACAGCTTCACGATGAGTGGCATGCCCGATTATGAAAAATTCGGCATATGGTCTGATGGATATTATATGGGCACAAACACCTCCAATGGAACCGATATTTACGTGTTTGAAAGAGCCGCTATGCTTAGCGGTGGTACCAATCCAAAAATGGTATCTTTCGACAATCCCTGGCGCCCTACATCTATTGATGGGTTTATGATGGTTCCACCACTTAACAATGACGGGCCGGCGCCTCCTGCCGGAGCACCGGGTTTATTCATTGCGTTCAACGATGATGCCATTGCCGGGGGAAGCGACCAACTGTGGATATATGAATTAAATGTGAACTGGGGCACCCCTACGAACTCTACATTTAACCGGGTGCAACAGATTGATGTGGCACCTTTTGACAGTAATTTCGGCAACAACTGGAACAATATCAAGCAACCAAACACCAGTCAAAAGCTGGATGCTATTCCACAGGTGGTGATGAATGCTCCACAATACCGGAACTTTGGTTCACACCAAACCATCGTTTGCTGCCATACCGTGGATGTGGATGCCACCGACCATGCCGGTGTACGCTGGTATGAGTTAAGAAAAACCAACAGCAACTGGAGTGTGCGACAGCAAGGCACTTATGCACCTGATGGACATTCGCGTTGGATGGGAAGTATTGCCATAAATGGACAGAATGAAATTGCGCTGGGATATTCCATTTCGAGTAGTACTGAATACCCGGGGATAAGGTTCACAGGTCAATCGCGTGAAGAATATGCGCTGGCTTCGGGCATCATGGATATTGCCGAAGGTATTATCTGGACTGGAACCAGCTCTCAGAGCGGTGCAAACCGCTGGGGCGATTACTCATTGCTTACGGTTGACCCTGAAGATGACCACAGCTTCTGGTATACCAATCAATATGTAAGTGGCGGACAGAAAACCCGTGTTGCCGGATTTAGTTTCAGCCCGCTGGGGCCACTTGCTGCATTTCAGGCTGGCAATACCCTGCCCTGCCTTAACGACACTGTTACCTTCCACGATGAGAGTACAGGTAGCCCTGCTTCATGGAGCTGGAGTTTTACACCGAACAACGTAGAATATCTGAATGGTACCACTCCTGAATCACAGCATCCTCAGGTAAGATTTACCGCCCTGGGGACATACTCCGTTGAATTGACAGTGACCAACAATCTGGGAAGCAACACCATCATCAGAGAAAATTATATTCATGTAAATGAAGCCAATCCGCAATTTTCAGCTAATGCAACCATTGTGGTCATCCACAACCCGGTAACCTTTACCAATGAGAGCACATGTAACGTAACTTCGCTGGACTGGAACTTTGGGGAAGGTGCACAGCCCGCCACAGCCATAGGAGAAGGCCCTCACATGGTGGTATACGAGACGCTGGGAACAAAAACAGTTACCCTTACTGTAAATGGTGAATATACAGAAGTGAAAACAGATTATATCACGGTAAGCGAAGATACATTTGTCATGAAGAACCAAAGCATCACCACATGTTCAGGTACTTTTTACGATTCGGGTGGCCCGAAC
>JAQVEI010000250.1 GCA_028697695.1 Lentimicrobiaceae bacterium | reverse complement strand
TACAGTTTTTTTTTGACAGGATTAACAGGATTTACAGGTTTTTTGGATAGGATTAACAAGATTTACAGGTTTTATTGACAAGATTAACTGGATTTATAGGCTTTTTTGGACAGGATTTACAGGATTTTTTGACAGGATTAATAAGATTAACGGGTTTTTTGGATAGGATTAACAAGATTTACAGGTTTTATTGACAAGATTCACTGGATTTATAGGCTTTTTTGGACAGGATTACCAGTATTAACAATTTACAGGTTTTTTGGACAGAATTTACAGGATTTACAGATTGGGATTATTAATTGTGATCACATAAACTTTTTTTCGGCAAAAAAAAAGCAAGCCGCCTAAGCAGCCTGCCTTAAAGAAACCAACCAACTGTTAATGTTTCATATCCGTAGATTCATCAACAGAGAGTAAGTTCAGGTTATGTTTTTCCCCGACTCGAGGATTAATCTCCACCGATATCGCCCAAAGCATTGTTGCTGAAAGTGTTGTTGTTTTCGAACAGGTTCACAGCTCCCGAAGTCATATATATTCCCCAGGTTTCGCTATCGGAAATTACGCTGTTGGTTACGGTAAGATTTGAACCAGGTGAAGAACCGAAAAGATATATGTTGGCTCCGCGTCCGCCAATATCTCCTCCATGGCGAATGATTACACCATCCAGGCTGTTGAGTGGAGAAGGAGAAGCTATCTCAATGCCCAACCAGGCACCCTGGGCTTCTACCATTCCTTCAAAAGAGATGGGGTCGGTGACTGCGTGGGCAATAATGGCACCCTCGCTGGTAACCCATAAACGTTTGCCTTCATCAAAAAGACAGGTGACCCCAGAAGCAAACGTGACTTCAGCCCTAAGTTCAAAGCTGCTATAAACATGATAACGAAGTCCGGGATAGGGTACGGTTCCCTGGTTCCTGAAAGTCGCATTGGTGTTGCCTGCTGATGCTATCTCGATGGCTTGAATACCATTGTTCTGGTAAACAGAGTTTTTGTCCAGCATGTACATGTTCTCAGCCCCAAAACGTATGGGGGCGGCATCATTGTCGCTGAAATTATTGTTGGCAAAAGCAGTGATGTTTCCATTGTTGCCATCAATATATAAACCATATCCGCCGGATTGTGAGATACGGGTGTTGGTTATGCCGGCCTGTGTATTTGTGTTGCTTTGCAGGACGAGTGCCGCTTTCTTATTGCTAATTTCGCTGCTTCCTGCATGTAATATTTGCACATAGTCAAGTTTGTTGTTTGTGTTGTTCGAAGCAATGTGAATGGCCTTCCAGCTACCTTTAACTTTGTCCATACCGCGGAAGATAATGTTTTTAGCGGCAGTTCCGCTGGCATCCAGAAATGCATTGTTGCCACTAAACCACAGTCCTGCATCTGCTGCATTCTCGATCACCACACCGGGTTCCAGGGTTATACCTGCAGTAATCTGAATGTTATTGAGGGCATAGTAATCCGGATAGTCCTCATTTTCAAATAAATCGGGGTAGGTGGTTTTAGTGCTTATGCTTCGGGGTAGTTTGCCGCCAATATACAGGGTTAAAACGCCAGTGTCGGATTTGCCGTTTGCGTTACTCGCGGTTATTTCTATCTTATACAAACCGGCGATATTGGTGGTGAACGAGGAAGAAGTTTTGCCAATTTCCTTAATTTCGGGCGTTGAATTAACGGGTGATTCAATCACTTTCCAGTTAAGGGTGAATTCATTGCCATCGGGATTGGTAACGGAAACATTAATGGTATAAGTTTCATCCGTCATTCCAATGATATCAGCGCCCACGTCAATGGTTGGCTTCTGTCCCTCTGGTTCCGGGTCATCTTTCTCGCAGGCATTAAACAAAAACAGGCTGGCCAGAAATGCCGCCGAAAATAGAAGTTTGATTAGTTTTTTCATGATTTTTTGATTATTTTGGTTTCTTATAGTGATACATACACCGTTTTTTGAAAAAGTGGCTCATTGGGGCTGAAGTTTTTTTTGATTTCCGGCTATGGTCTTTGATAAGGATTAACATGAAAAGAATTATCGCTGATGTATAAGTTGCATATAGAATACGCGCGTTAAAACTTTCCATTTTTAATTCTTCAGCCCAAATTCTTTAATTTACATTGTGACTTTTTGCTGTTGAAGGCGGGAGCCTGCGGTAATTTTTAATCAGAGGTTTTGTTGCCGTTAAAAGTTGAAGTATATGTGATATTTGTTTTAGCCAACCTTCTCTGACTAATTTTGTTATTAATCAATAGCTTCACCGTTTAATATTCACCTGATAGTTCCGGCAAAGGGATTGTCCGACTAAAATTTTGCCTTATGTCTCAAAAAAATATAGAACTTATTCTTTCTCCTCCCGAACCGCACTTTGTGGGTGATGGTTTCCGGGTACATAATTTTATTCCGGGTGCTTATCCCCTCGATATGGAGCGCATGACACCGTTTATTTTGCTCGATTACAATTCGAAGTATTATTTTCCACCCAGCAAAAAACCGCGTGGTGTGGGTGTGCATCCGCATAAGGGTTTTGAAACGGTAACCATTGCTTATAAAGGCAGTGTGGCACACCACGATAGCAGCGGTGGTGGCGGCGTAATCGGCGAGGGAGATGTGCAATGGATGACCGCCGCCAGCGGCATATTGCATAAGGAATATCATGAAGAAAATTTCAGCAAAGCCGGTGGCGATTTTCAAATGGTGCAACTTTGGGTCAACCTTCCTGCCAAAGACAAGAAAAGCCCGCCAAAATACCAGACATTGGTGAATGCCAACATTAACAAAGTTGTCCTTGCGGATGATGCCGGCCTGGTGGAGGTGATTGCGGGTGATTACCAGGGCACAATGGGCTCAGCCAGCACTTTTACGCCTGTTTATCTGCTGAATGTTAAACTCAACAAAGGCGGATTCGCCGATTTTGAATTTCCAGCAAATTACAATACTGCCTTGCTGGTGATTGAAGGGAATATCACCATTAACGACACAGAAAAAGTGCCCGTTGATAATTTCGCCTTGTTTGAAAACAAAGGGGAAACCTTTAGGATAGCAGCCAATGAAAGTTCGGTGGTGCTGGTACTCAGTGGTGAACCCATCAATGAACCCATTGCGGCTCACGGCCCCTTTGTGATGAATACACGTCAGGAACTGGTGCAGGCTTTCGGGGATTTTAATGCCGGAAAGTTCGGGCATCTGGAAGATTGATAGGGAATGCCGGAAAAACCAACTTGTCAACTGCTGTCAATCTGAAATTTATTGCATAATTTTACCCCTTAACTTATCGGATTAAATCATTTCCTTGTTAGGATGATATGGATTTAAGTTGGCTTTATGGTATTCTCAAATAAGTCAATATTTATTATAGCCGGTGAAAAGCAAAGTGGCAAGACCGGTTTTTTGCTTCAACTGTTGCGCATAGGTGCAAATACCGACCTGACTATTGCCGGTTTCGTGTCCCTACATCAGCCTGCGGATGACAGCTATACTATACAGAACATTCAAACCCGGGAAGAGGTCAGGCTGATGCAGCGGATAGCGGGTTTTAATGAACGCCCTTATCATTAGGATAGCAGCCAATGAAAGTTCATGGAAGGCTTCATTTTTTTAACAGAAAAAACGGTGAAAACCATGTAAATGAGAAAGAGCCAAGCGGCAGTTCCTATGTAGAACAAGGTGGTGGCAATCAGGTAATTTTCGGCAATGATTACAAATTGGCTGCCCAACACACAGGTTCCGGCCACAAAGGTAAGCAGACCGGGGCTTTTGGCATGGTCTGCGGCATCGGCTTTAATGGCTGAAGGGTAAACAATGATTCTGATACTATAGAGAATGGTAAGGAAAAGGTAAGCCAGGATGTTGAAGTAAAACAACAGGTTGGCAACCAGAAGGAAGCCGGAGTTGAAGGCAGCGATGGATACAATGCCCGTGGCCATAACCAATGCAAAATAGGCCGTAGGCAGATTAGATAGGTCTCGCAGAAATGTGCTGCTGAATGATTGTTGTCTTTGCATCATTTGACCGTTTAGCCATAAACAAGATGGATGTTGCATACAAATTAACGCAATAATTGGGAATATAAAAAACGGATGACTTTTTTTTAAGCCGGGAGTGATGAAGTAATGTAAGGAGCTTCCGCGGATAACTTCCCGTTTTTGAGCATAAAGGGCAATCCTTCCAGATAGAAGCAATGAAAATTTGATGGAGCCGGTGCTGATGAGATAAAGTGCTCGCGGAATGGAATCTGCAAAAACAGACACCCTCATTGCTCCAAAGCTCAAACAATGAGGGTGAAAAATTTGTATTTATCCAAAATTACAATGTAGAATTGTTTTTCCAGATAATGTTGTGTAGTTAATTATCCATGCGGATAAGCTCTACCTGTTTTTTAATGGTGTTTATTCAACAATGAATTTCCCTGAAGCTTTTGATTCCTCATTAGCAATGCATTAACTTCGGATATAAAACCGGTGGTTGCAAAAAAAAGCAAGCCCTTTAGCTCCGATAAATAAGTAACAAATCTTCTTCATAGCATTAAATCGTTAATTAATATGTTATTTGTCGTTTGTTTTTACCGTTGGGGTCAACAATATACAATACTTCTTTGGTATAATCGGCATTGGCATAGCTGTAAACTAACTCGTTATTCACCGACCAGGAAGGATAATTCCCATATTCTATTTGTTTCTGGTTG
>JAQVEI010000249.1 GCA_028697695.1 Lentimicrobiaceae bacterium | reverse complement strand
GATACATACTTTTATTTTTTTCATAAAAGCTGTATAAATTGTCCCTCATCCTGCCCTGTTCCACTAATCAGGGTTATTGCTCATCTTCCTGTAAATCAGGAACAGCATCGGGAAGAACAGGGGGATTTATCTTATCATTTACTGTAAAGGCATTGGGGTATGAGGCATGAATTTGGTGCAGGAATCCTTCCGCTTCAAGGCGCGTTCTGAAATCGCCAACTCTTACCCGGTAGTAGGGCTCTTTAAAAGAGAGATAAGCCTCTGTATCGGGATACTGGTTGGAAAACCGGTTGAGCGATTCGGTGGCGCGGCTCTTGGAGTTGGCCCCCGAATCGAAGAATATCTGCACCCTCCACCCGTTTAGCGTGCTTTGATGCCGGTTCAGATATATGTATTTATCCATGAGCAATTCTATGCGGCTGTCGGCTTCAATATGAATATATCCAGCTTGTGGCTGGGCCGAAGTGCGTAGAAAAAACACCAGAATAAAAGAAAAAACAAATAAGATACGCATATTCAATTTTGCTTATCGGGTGGAGATGGCGTATATTTCCTTTGGCTGAATGCTAAGAACCGGTATAGGCGAGTGGTTTACCATCTGCTGAGCATATGGCCCAAGTAATATATTGGAAGCTGTGGTTTCCTGTTCGGTCATAATGGCAATAAGACTGGCATTTACCTTTTGTGCATATTTGATGGTGGCATTGGTAATGTTATCGGCCTCCACCGTTTCTGTATAATGATTTATTCCGGCCTCGCTGATTTTCTTCTGGGCATCCCTAGTATAGTTGTCCACCTTCTTGTGCATGGCTTTAAAAGGCGTGGAATACAGGGAGAGTAAATAAATGTCGGCATTGAATATTTTGGCCATCTCAATGGTAAAAGGTACCTTTTGGCGGGTGTCAAGGGTATTGTCAATGGGCAGCACAATGCTGGTCATAGGCTGGGATTTAATCGGGAAATCGTACCTTACAGTAATTACCGGGCAAGGTGCGTAGGATACTATGCGGTAAGCATTACTGCCAATCCAGAACTCCTCGTAACCGGTAACTCCATGTGTACCTGCAACAATCAGATCTGCCTTGTTTGCTTTAGCCTGATTGGCAATTTCCTGATATACTTTACCCTTACGAAGCTTATAACTCAACTTTCCCGGATGAAGTTTGTCCTTTTTGTCGGCCATAATCTCCTCAAGGTTTTTGATGGCTTCTTCTCGAAACTCATTGGGGACCGCGCTGAAAACAATGTCCTGATTGGCATTATTATCAACCCAAACCATCATTACATTGCTTTTTAGATGATTGGCGAATTCAATAGCATAATCCAGTGCATGCAGGGAACCTTTGGAAAAATCGATGGCGACAATAATTTCTTTCATGGTGGCAATATCTTATCGTGATTGATGCCGCTAATGTATTAAAAATATTAATACATTGCATGGTATTCGCCTAATCAAAATGATTTAAATACGCATGAATTCAGGTTGAAGCTCCCTGAATGCAGCATTATGTTTATCTTTGTCGTTAGAATCATTCAAATGATATGAATCCAAATTTAGATGCAGATGCCGGTAACCTGAATCAGGTGGAACGTGAGATTGAAAAGGTATTGCGCCCGTCTGATTTTTCTGATTTTTCGGGCCAGCCCGGTGTAGTTGAAAATTTACGTGTTTTTGTAAAGGCAGCCAGGCTGCGCGGCGAATCTTTGGATCATGTATTGCTGCACGGCCCGCCCGGATTAGGCAAAACAACTTTGTCCTATATAATTTCCAATGAGTTGGGTGTAAATATTCGTACTACCTCAGGTCCGGTGTTGGATAAGCCGGGCGATTTGGCCGGATTGCTGACCAATTTAGAGCGGAACGATGTATTGTTTATTGACGAAATCCACAGGCTTAGCCCTATTGTTGAAGAGTATTTGTACTCTGCAATGGAAGACTATCGCATCGACATTATGATTGAAAGCGGGCCTAATGCCCGAAGCGTTCAGATTGACCTTAATCCTTTTACCCTGGTAGGAGCTACTACCCGTTCGGGTTTGCTCACCGCACCGCTTCGTTCCCGCTTTGGTATCAATGCCCGGCTACATTACTATGATGTAGCTACCCTGGAAGGCATCATAAAACGCTCGGCTGGTATATTAAAAGTACAAATTACCAGTGAAGCTGCTTCCGAAATCGCCCGACGCAGCCGGGGGACGCCGCGTATAGCCAACTTATTGCTTCGCAGGGTGCGCGACTTCGCACAGATCAAAGGCAACGGAATTATTGATTTAAACATTTCTCACTTTGCCCTGGAAGCCTTGCAGGTGGATAAAAACGGGCTGGATGAAATGGACAACCGCATATTAAGTGTGATGATTGATAAATTCAGGGGTGGTCCGGTAGGTCTTACTACCGTTTCAACTGCGGTGGGTGAAGATCCGGGCACTATAGAGGAAGTGTATGAGCCTTTCCTCATACAGGAAGGTTACCTGATGCGCACCCCCAGGGGAAGGGAAGTTACTCCTCTGGCATACAGCCATCTGGGTAAGATAAAACCGGGCAGCCAATCCGAATTGTTTTAGCCATTGAGGCGAAAATTCGAAATGATTACAACTGTAAGGAGCAATGACTACCGAAAAAATTACCCTTTTCATTAAACAACGGGCTGCTGAGCTGGGATTTTCGCATTGTGGAATCAGTAAGGCTCGTCGTCTTGACGAAGAAGCACCCCATCTGGAACAATGGCTCGGCCAACAGTATCACGGCCGCATGGCCTATATGGAAAATCATTTCGATAAGCGACTGGACCCCCGACTGCTGGTGGATGGCGCCAAATCAGTAATTTCATTGTTGTTCAACTATTTCCCAGGCGACAATGTGGCCTATTCCTCCCCTTTAAAAGTTTCCAATTATGCATATGGCATCGATTATCATACGGTAATTAAAAACAGGTTGTTTCAATTGGCGGCAGATATCCAGGCCGAAGCAGGCGGGATCAACTATCGCGTATTTACTGATTCAGCACCTGTGCTTGATCGTGCATGGGCAGTAAATGCCGGCCTGGGCTGGATCGGCAAAAACAGCCTGATGATTACACGAAAGCAGGGCTCCTTCTTTTTTATTGCAGAAATAATTTGCGATCTTCAATTAACTTACGATAATCCCTTTGGTGGCAATTACTGCGGAGACTGTACACGTTGTATGGACGCTTGTCCTACCGGCGCCATTGTGAGCCCGCGCAAGGTAGATGCCTCCCGGTGCATCTCATACCTGACCATTGAGCTTCAAGATGAGATACCAGCTCATTTTCAGAATAAAATGCAATCGTGGATATTTGGTTGTGATGTATGCCAGCTGGTATGCCCCTGGAATCGTTTCTCAATTGCACACGGTCATGCTGAATTTTTGCCCCGGGCCAACTGGCCGCAATGGTCTGTGAAACAATGGACAGAGCTTGAAAAACCGGTGTTCAAATATATTTTTGGTAAATCAGCACTTACCAGAGCGGGATTTAAGAAACTCAAAAACAATATTAACTTTGCAGTCCAAAAATATGAATAGCAGCCATTATGGAAAAAGTAAAAATTGAAGTCAATTCAGAGGTAGGTAAACTCGAAGGCGTAATCATTCACTCTCCCGGGTGTGAAGTGGAAAATATGACACCCACCATGGTTCAAAAGGCCTTGTATAGTGATATTCTGAATTTATCGGTTGCCAAAGCTGAATACAAACAATTCAGCGATGTATTGCATATGGTTACCAATGTATATGAAGTTAGAGACCTGCTCACGGTTATTCTTCGGAAGCAGGAAGTTAAAGATATGCTGGTAAGACGCATTACCCAGCACGAAAAGGTGCCCTGGTTAAGGGATGAGCTGATGGATCTGGAAGCAGCCGATCTCACCACCGCCCTCATCGAAGGAGTGGAAATCACCCGGGACAACCTATCGAAATTCCTGAGTAGAGAACAGTTTGAACTCGATCCCCTGCATAATTTTTTCTTTACCCGCGATGCCTCCATAACCAGCGGTAACGAGGTGCTGATAAGTAAAATGGCAAGCAGGGTTCGTGATCGTGAATCCATTATCATGGAGTCCATCTTTAATTATCACCCTTTATTTACATGCAATACTGTTAATCCGGCAGCATTTAATCCCGATTTAAACGAAATTAGTTTTGAAGGCGGCGATTTCTTAATTGTCCGTGATGATGTTATGCTGATAGGTACGGGCGCACGTACTTCTCCAAAAGCAATTGACTTTTTAATCGAACACTTTAAGACACAGAAAAAGGAACAGCATATTATAGTTCAGGAATTACCTTATGAACCTGAATCCTTTATCCATCTTGACATGGTATTTACCATGCTTGATGTGGATATGTGTATGATTTATGAACCCCTGCTTATTCATTCCAGCCGTTATCTTACCATTCACATTAGCATAAACAATGGCAAGGTCCACATCCGCGAAGAAGCCAATATTTTGAGTGCGCTCAGTAAGCTTGGAATGGATATGAAGCCTGTGCTATGTGGCGGCTCACGTGATGTGATGACGCAGGAGCGGGAACAATGGCACAGTGGGGCTAACTTTTTTGCCATAGCACCGGGTCAGGTGATGGGTTATGGACGCAATCAACATACCATTGAGGAGATGAATCGACACGGCTTTGAAATTTTAAAAGCCAGAGATGTTATTTCCGGG
>JAQVEI010000248.1 GCA_028697695.1 Lentimicrobiaceae bacterium | reverse complement strand
TTGATAAGGTTATAGGTGCCAATATTAGTGGAGACCCCTCTGCTGCTTTACTCGAAGTGCTTGACCCGGAACAGAATAATACGTTTTACGACAATTTCGTCGAGTTGGAGTACGACTTGTCAAAAGTGATGTTTGTAGCAACGGCCAACAGCCTGAGTACAATACATCCTGCATTGCGTGATCGTATGGAGATAATTGAAATTAATGGTTATCTGCTTGAAGAAAAGGTGCAGATTGCCCGCCGGCATCTGGTGCCCAAACAATTGGCTGAACATGGAGTGGATAAAACCCAGGTGGAATTTAGTAAGAAGATTTTGGAATTTATTATCGAACACTACACCCGTGAGTCGGGAGTACGTGATTTAGAGAAAAAGATTGCCAAGGTAATACGCAACCTGGCCAGATATATTGTAAGCGAGGAACCATATAATGTAAAGATAACTACCGAAGACCTTCACAAAATACTTGGCCCGCCCCGATATAGCAAAGAAAAGGATGCACAGTTGCATGCGCCCGGTGTAGTTACCGGCCTGGCATGGACGCAGGTAGGAGGAGAGATATTGTATGTGGAAACCAGCCTGAGCCATGGGAAAGGCAATATGAGCATTACCGGTAACCTGGGTGACGTAATGAAAGAGTCAGCCACTCTTGCCTATGAGTACTTAAAAGCTCATGGAACTGAACTTGGTATAAAACCTGAAGTTTTTGGAAAATGGAATGTACATGTTCATATTCCTGAAGGAGCTACCCCTAAAGACGGCCCTTCAGCAGGTATTGCCATGTTTGCCGCTATGGCCTCGGCTTTTACACAGCGACTGATAAAATCACGCACGGCAATGACCGGAGAAATTACCCTGAGAGGAAAAGTGCTGCCGGTTGGCGGTATTAAAGAAAAAATTCTTGCAGCCCGGCGCGCTGGTATACAGGATATTATCCTGCCCAAAGAAAATGAAAAGGACATTAGTGAAATTAAACCTGTTTACCTTACAGGACTAAATTTTCATTACGTAAATCAAATGATTGATGTAATCAATCTTGCCCTTACATCACAAAAAGCTGATTCGCCCCTTACCATTGATTACTGATGAGCGCAACAGAATAATGGTAAAAAAAATTCTTGTTATTCAGGGCCACCCGGTAAATGATACTTTTTCAGAAATGCTGTTTAAGCGTTATGTGAAAGGTGCCATACAGTCTGGTGCTGACCTAAAAACACTGATACTAAGGGATTTGAGTTTTGAGTTAAACTTCAGAACAGGCTACCGGGGCAGTCAAACACTGGAGCCAGATCTGGTTGAAGCCCAGCAACTTATTGCGTGGGCTGATCATCTGGTTTTTATCTATCCAAACTGGTGGAGTACCTTTCCCGCTCTGGTTAAGGGGTTCATAGATCGCACCTTTTTGCCGGGGTTTGCCTTCAGATACCGCAAAGGCAGTCTGCTATGGGATCGACTGCTTCCCGGCCGTTCAGCCAGACTGATAGTAACTATGGACACTCCCGTATGGTATTACCGCCTGGTATATAAGCGACCCGGGCATAATGCCATGAAACATGGTATTTTGGAGTTTTGCGGTATTAAACCAGTGCGCATTACCACGCTGGGGCCCATTAAAACATCATCCGAAAGTCAGCGGCTGAAGTGGCTGGACAAGGTAGAGACATTAGGGCAAAAATTACTTTAGCTTCTTAATGCATTACCCATAACTTGCATTGTTCAGTTAACCTGCCCTGACTTAAAGTAAGCACATACATACCATTGGCATATCCCAATGTGGAAATCTCTATCGTTTTAATACCCGGAGCTGTGATTACCATTTCCTCTTTTTTGATTAAGCGTCCCTGCAGATCCATAAAAGCGTAGGTATATGTACCGGCAATTGGAGCATTAAAAGTAAGTATGCAACGGTTATTTGCCGGATTGGGATGAACATTCATTCCATAGTTTCCTGGTGCCGGTGTATTTACTGATACTGCGGTATTTGCATTTTTCAGTACTATCCTGTTCCCTGGATCAAATATTAAATCAACAGGCATTTTATCGAAAATAAAATAAAAATCCTGTCCGTTTACGTCATTCATCACCCTTACCAGGGTATCGCTGCCATCATTAAACATAATTTTTAGTTCCAGCGGCATTTTAAAGAAAACGGTATTGGTTTGCATTTGACTTGTTCTGAAAGAAACCTTCCAGCGCTGATCCTGCTGCGGTGCAAAGCTGTATGTGTTTTCATATACCGGATGATTGGGTTCATATAACCATTGATTAAAGAACCAGTCAAAATCCTGAGCAGTTACCTGATTTACCTTATTCATAAAATCGGGTATGGTGGCTGTTTTATATCTGAATTCAGCAGTGTCGTTGGCATATTCATACAGCGTATGGTAGAAGAGTGAATCACCTGCAACGTATTTGAACATATACAATACACTTGCCCCTTTCGCGTATGTAATGGCATAATTGAACAGTACATTTGTTGATGGCATATTGGTTGCCCACTCCGGGTTACTGATGGCCCATCCGGGGTTTGCATTCAGGTAATAATTGGCATAATATTGCAAGCGCGATTGGTAAGCGACAGGTCCGCTTTTTTTACCGGCCCATTCAGCTTCAAAGTATGAAGCAAAACCTTCATTCAACCATATGTCGGCCCAGGTGGCACAGGTAATCATGTCGCCAAACCACTGGTGGGCATACTCGTGGGCAATAAG
The DNA here is from genome assembly GCA_028697695.1 of Lentimicrobiaceae bacterium. GTDB lineage: Bacteria > Bacteroidota > Bacteroidia > Bacteroidales > Lentimicrobiaceae > Lentimicrobium. The sequence continues at coordinate 1,980 of JAQVEI010000248.1, read as the reverse complement.
CAATTCGTCGTTCCAGCAACCCTGGCATAAGGTGGTTAACGATTGATTTTCCATGCCTCCCCATGCAAATTGGCGCGTTACAGTGGCAAAACCGTCCTTTTCAAATGGATGGTCCCCAAACATAGAATAATAAAAATCTGAAAGGGGTACAATCATGTTTTTTATTCTGGATGGGTTTTCTCCCGGATTGTAATAAAACCTGATGGGCAGGGTGTCCGTTGAAGGGGCGGGTTTTTTCCATTGTACTATATCCAGATTGTAATTGATGCGCGAGGTCAACACCATAATGTATGTCGCGATGGGGTCTCTGCTTATCCAGGTATACCAGGTCGTATCTGCCATTGTGGTGGAGTCGGCCAGCCGGCCGTTGGAGCCCAGTTTCACATTTGCCGGCACTTTGGCTCTCAATTCAAGTGTTGCTTTATCGGCTGGTTCATCCCAACACGGAAACCAACGCCGGGCGCCCTGAGGCTCGCAGTCGGTAAATACATTTCCTCCATCTACATAAAACGCCTGATCGGGTACATCCAGATGCTCGTAATCAATACTAACATCCACAATTTCGCCCGGCATGTACTGCCGGTCAAGGAAAATAAGCAGAGTATCGGGTAGGTGAACAAAGGATGTACCGGCCAATCCCACTGCATTGATCTGTAGAGATGTTTGATCTGCTGTCAGCCTGATTTCGGAGAGTGCTGTATCCACACGAAAGGTTATTGTATTTTGCGCATTAAAGTTACGTGGGTATGGTGGAGCATAATTGTGATATAAATCAAGATTTAGACTGTAATTCAGTACATCGAAGGTATGGCGGGGGCTATTTGCCGACCGGACACTCATCTTTGCCGGATCCATCTGCTGTTTCCGATGGGCACATCCTGCGCCTCCATCGGGCTCCCATTGCTGGGCATGAGAAATAATACCGAACAACAAGATTATGGATATCAGGTTTAATCTTTTCATAATTAACATTTTGTCGCTTTTTGCAAAAATAATAAAACTAACGCTTTATCCGGATTATTGCTTAATTCTGTTTATGAAACTCATTTCATGTAAATTTGTAGTTCATTAATCGCACTTTATATGAAACCCTGGCTGCTTTGTATTGTTCCTGCACTCATAATGATAGGCTGTAAAAATCAGGAAAGTAGCCATTCATCGCTTACGGTTTTCCGGTATAACGAATCGGCCGGCATCTCATCTCTTGACCCGGCATTTGCACGCAATCAGGCAAATATTTGGGCTGTTAATCAAGTGTATAATAATCTAGTTCAATTTGACAGTGCATTAAACATAGAGCCTTGTATCGCTCATGACTGGCAAATTTCATCTGATGGGCTGCATTATCGCTTTTTTCTGCGGCAGGATGTTTTTTTTCATGATGATGCTGCTTTCGAGGGAGGTAAGGGCCGGAAACTTACAGCCTCCGATGTGGTTTATAGTCTGAAGCGTTTAATGAATCCACGCCTGGCATCGCCCGGTGCCTGGGTAATGAATCCGGTAGCTCAAATTGCAAATGAGCCGGCTATTCAGGCGCCCAACGATTCTGTAGTGGATATTTATTTAAAAAGTTCATTTCCACCTTTTTTGGGCATGCTTGGTATGCAATATTGTGCCATTGTTTCACAGGAAGCTGTAGAATATTACAAGGAGTATTTCAGGTCGCATCCGGTGGGTACTGGCCCTTTTGTGTTTAATACATGGAAAGAAGGCGTGAAGTTGGTTTTGTTGCGTAATCCACGCTATTTTGAGAAATCTCAGCAGGGTGAGCAGCTTCCTTTTCTGGATGCTATAGCTGTATCATTTATCATCGACAAACAAACGGCTTTTCTTGAATTTGTGAAAGGAAATCTCGATTTTATGTCTGGTATTGATGCCAGTTATAAAGACGAACTGTTGACCTCTTCCGGTAAACTTAATCCAAAATACAATGACAGGATAAATTTCAGCAGTCGGCCCTATCTGAACACTGAATACCTG
>JAQVEI010000247.1 GCA_028697695.1 Lentimicrobiaceae bacterium | reverse complement strand
GCAGGCGTGAAGCTCCTGCAATCAGTAGTTCAACGGGCAGAGAATCGTCGCTGTGGCGTGCAAGGGTTCTGCTAAATGATGGGGTTTTTAATGAATTAATGAAAAAGGGAGGATTGCTTATGATATAATCGTAATTTATTCCGGCCCTCTCCATATGGTTATTGAAATCTGAAGCTTCAGCATTTAATCTTTCGTACCATGGTGAATTGGCGAAGTTAAGTTCTGCCTGCCGAATGGCTCCGGCATGCACATCAATGGCAGTGATCTGTGCATCTGACCGCTGAGCGGCCATCAATGCCAGTATTCCGCAGCCAGTCCCCACATCCAGAACTGAAGTAACACCGGTTAAATCAGCCCAGGCACCCAACATAACCGCATCCGTTCCAACTTTCATGGGACAATTGGAATCATCAACGAAAAATTGTTTGAACTTAAAAGACATTTACAGGGGAAACCGCGAAACAACGAATAAGAAGAATTATTGAAGATACATCTCAATTAAACCTTCCGGGGTATCAAGATATAAGGTTTTATTATCACGATCCACCCGGCTGATGGTTTCATCCGTTATGGGAACAAGTACTTCTTTGCTGCCGCGCAAAATGCGCAAAATAGCCTGATGGGGATATTCCAGCACCTCCTCTACCCTGCCGACCTCTCCATAGTTGGTGTCGATAGCGGTATAGTCTTTAATTTCATGATAATAAAATTGATTGCCTGAAAGTGGGGGCAGCATTTCAATGGGCAGATACAGCTCACATCCTGCGAGCATGGCGGCCTGCTCCGTATCTTCAATATCCTGAAAACGGAGCACTGCCCTAAGGTTGTGTCGAAGTTGAAAGGAAAGAATAAAAAAAGGAATCAGTTGTCCGTTTATTTTAACGAAAACTGATTCCAGATTCAGGTAATTTTCAGGCTCATCCACATCAAGCTGAACGAGCACTTCGCCTTTTGAAGCATATAACCGGAGTATCTTGCCCAGATAGAAATATCCATCCATTTGCATACTTCCGGTATTGATTACTCTGCCTTAGGCTCTTCTTTTGCTGGTTCACCCGCGGCCGGTTCTTCTTTAGCAGGGGTTTCAGCTTGCGGCTCTTCAACAGCGGGCTGTTCCGATGCAGTTTCCTGGTCAGCAGCCTGGCTTTCTGCCTCTTCAGAAGCTGACTCTTCTTCGGATTGAGCAACTTCCTGCTGCCGTCTTTTAGCAATCTCTGCTGCACGGGCTTCATTAATCTTAACTTCTTCTTCAAGCCGCTTTTTCTGCTCTTCGCGCTCTTGTTGAAGTTCTGATTTAGCTACACTGCTCAACCTGGCTTCTTTTTTCTCTTTCCATTCGTTAAAGCGAACTTCAGCCATTTCTTTTGTGAAAGCATTCTTGGCAACCCCTTTCATAAGATGGTTGTAAAAAAGCACACCCTCATGCGATAAGATACTCTTTACCGTAGGTGTTGGGCTTGCTCCTTTGGTTAACCACGAATACGCCTTTTCAAAGTCAAGGTTAATTTCGGCAGGCTTTGCTACCGGGTTGTACGTGCCAATCTTTTCGATGAATCTTCCATCGCGGGGTGCACGACCATCCGCAATTACAATGTGGTAAAACGGACGTCCCTTTTTACCAAAACGTTGTAATCTGATTTTTGTTGGCATAAAAAAACTGATTTAATGAGTGTTAGGTTTTTTAAATAAGGGTGCAAAGTAACTACTTTTTATTGAGATAAAAAAACAGGAAACAAAATATTTAATCAGATGTTATGTTCGTAATCAGTAAAAAATTCCTAGACACCTTGTAGTGGCAATGCCAAAACACTTCAGGAGCAAAATCCATTACGAAAGGGAACAGTTTTTGATTCGTTCCTGACTAAATCCTTCTTTTGAATGGCTAATGATGAAAAGCTGTTGCGTTCTTCAATACTTACGGCATTGTTGCTTACAGCCACCCTTTGGGTTGTTAAAGGCGCAGAGCTTATTGGAGATTTTAATTTAACATGGCTGGGTATATTGCCTCTTCAGGCCAAAGGTTTGGCAGGTATTTTATTTTCGCCACTATTGCATGCCGATTTGGCACATTTAACAGCCAATTCAACGCCTTTGTTTTTTCTGGGAGCCGCCTTATTTTACTTTTACCGCAAACATGCCTGGAGCATACTTAGTCTTTTATGGTTACTTACCGGTGCATGGGTATGGCTGCTTGCCCGCGGCAACAGCTATCACATAGGTGCCAGTGGTGTGGTATATGCCCTGGCTGCTTTTCACTTTACAGGGGGCCTATTGAGAAAAGAGCCACGGCTTATGGCTTTCAGCCTTTTGGTTATTTTTCTTTATGGAAGTATGGTGTGGGGGGTATTTCCTGACTTCTTTCCCAAACAGAATATATCGTGGGAATCACATCTTATGGGTGCTATAGCCGGCATATTGCTCGCTTTTTATTACCGCCAAAACGGGCCGCAACCGAAAAAATACTCATGGGAACTTGAAGATGAGGAAGAGACAGACATTCCTTACGACATCCACAATGATGATGAGCCTACAGGCCTTGCACCGCCTCCAAAAAACCCCGGCTTTCACACTTCCAACCAAAAAAACACCATAATTTATCACTATACGCCAGACAAGGATGAGAATAAAAATGCGGAAGATGGTTCTACCGGCGCCTGATTCTACGCAAGTAAAACAGCAAGAATAAAATAAGGACAAATGCCAGGCCAAACAGTAGCAGCCATATGTTGAGATGGTTTCTAATGAGCTTTTGCTCAGATTTACTCTTTAAAAAAGACAAATCACCATCATCCATGCTTTTCCAGGTTGAATCCAGCGTGGTATTGTAGAGTCCCAGATACTTTTCGGAGCTATCTATTTTTTGCATAGCTGCATAGGTAATCATTTGATTGGAGTACATTTTACGCAATTCCTGACGCAAGCGTAGTTGCTGAGCCAGATGAATGGCCTGATAAAAATAATTGGAAGCTTCCCTGAAATTTCCTTTTTTCATCAGCAACTCACCGATAGAATTCAGGCAAATAGCCGTACTACGTTTATCTTCAAGTAGTTGGTTGTATTTGAGTGCCTGAAAGAATGAATTCAGCGCACGATCAAAGTCACGGTAACGTATGTAGATATTTCCAAGGTTATTTAAAGTCGTGGCCAGGCCGGCTAAATCGCGCAGATCGTCACGTAGCACAAGTGCCTGATTAAAATAATCCAGCGCCAGGGCATCCTGATATGTATTCTGATAAATACCTCCAATATTATTCAGGCAATAAGCCCTGCTGTATTGATCATTAATCAATTCTGAAAGCAGAAGCGCTCTTTTCAAATCCATTAAGGCCGAATCATAATTGCGTTCATTAAGTTTTACTGTACTCATATTTATCAGTGCATCAATACACCTGGAGGTATCGGCATATTTTTGAGCAATATCGTACACTACATTAAAGGCTTTGAGTGCCCGGGAATTTTCGCCCATGTAGCTATACATGGTGCCAATGTTACTCATCCCGCTGGCGGAACCTGCTGTATCGCCAATTGACAATTTCATGGCTATGGAAAGCTGGAAATAGTCAAGCGCCCGGGGATAATCACTTTTTTCCTGATACAGCACTCCAATATTGTTTAAACTGGCAGCAATTCCCGCCTTATCGTCCAGTTTTATATAAAGCTGATAAGCCGAATCAAACTGTCTGGAGGCAATATCAAGGTTCCCGGTCATAAAGTTAAGCACACCATTGAAGCGATAAGCCTTTGCCATTGAAGCTTCCTCGCCTGCTTTGCGTGCTTCTGACAGTGCTTTGGATGCCAAAGCGAATGACTTTTCTATATCTGAGTTACGGTAGAGCTCTGCCTCTTTCAACAAAACTTCGACCTGAGGCAATACCTGTGCCTGTAGCTGAAGATTGGATACCAGCAAAAATGACAAGAAAAGAATAACAAGTGTCAATCTTTTTAATGGATGGTTATATGGCCGTAGTTTTTTCATCTGTATTTAATCTATAGCGATATATGGTAATAGCTTATAATATAAATCCTCATACACCAAAGGAATATTCTTAAGTTCCGAGGGGTTTTCAAACGAACCTTTACGAATACGCGCATCCACTATAGCTTTCGCGATATAGTAATCAATGTAAGGATGTGCACGCAACTCTTCGAGTGAAGCTGTATTTACATTTAATTTCCGGATAAGGGACGAATCAATGAATACTCCTTTACGCATCAATTCGTAACGACTGCTGTCCATGCCGTATACTTCGGAAAGTTGTGCCACTGATGCATATCCACCAAGTTTTTCGCGATATCGAATGATGCGTTTGGCAAAAACAGGGCCAATACCCCTAACCTTAACCAGGGTAGCGGAATCCGAAGAGTTTAACTCGGCAGTAAATTGCTCATAGGCAGGATAAGTTGATTTCGTATTGGGTTTAGCAATTGCATATTCAGTATTTTGGTTCTGTATAGTAATGTAGGGCTCGAAGATTTTATATACTTCATCCGTGAACACGTAAAGCTTTTTTAAATCTTCAGGTGTTTTAAAATTTGCTCCTGTATTTCTGTATTTTATTATTCCTTTAGCCTGGCGGTCAGAGAATCCCAATGCCTTCCAGCCTTGTTCATTCAGTACATTGGGATCGAATTTAAAAGGCGTGAACCTGGTTCTAAGTGCTGCTTTGTCCGGTTCATTAAAGTTGAAGTCTCTCTGGCTGGTTGCC
>JAQVEI010000246.1 GCA_028697695.1 Lentimicrobiaceae bacterium | reverse complement strand
TACTACCTGTTCAAATTGGACTTGTGCTGTTTCCATAGTTTTTTAATTTTGCTCAATGCAAAATTAAAAAACTCTTCCCTTTTCATGCTCTTGAGTGTCGAAGACCGTCATGGATGTTTCATAATTTCTGTTTATCTGTTTATGTAATTGGTTACTATCGTGTCGTGGCATTACGTACAGTTGGTAAATGAATAGCAGCCAACTGCGGGCCACTAATCTTTCAAGCTACAGAAAAGCTGTGTCCGTTAAAATCCATTTCCTTGGGGTCAATCGAACAGGGCTTAAAACAATTCGACAAAGTAGCGATTTATGATACCTCAAAGGCATAAATTGCCGACATCGTGTCTTTTTACTCAGTGTCTCAAAATTAGTCACATTTCTAAATCATCCAATAAATTGGGCATCTTTTTAATATTTGGCTTAAATTGGTGTAAAAGTAGTTAATGCACTGCATCCCGAAACCGTTTAATTGGATAAATGAAGAATTACCCTCAGATAAAGGCTTTTACCTTTTGACCCAGTGGCGTAACTTAACGCAGATTGTTACTTTCTGCTGATTTTTCGCCCAGTGGCAACTCAAAAGTACCCTTCTCCAGCCTTTTATAGAAAAGTACAAAGCCGCCGGTTTCCCAACGGAGTAGTTTTATACGGTTACGAGGCTTGTTGACGAAAAGATATACCTCATCACTCATGGGGTTTTGCTTCAAACGGTTTTTACCAGCCCACAAAGCCCATCAAAACTCTTGCGCATGTCTGCTGGCTCCCGATAAAGATAATATAGCTGTTCTCAGAAAAAATGCCGGTAATTCCATGCCAAAATATTGTATTATATCAGTGATTCAAGGCTAAGTAAAATCATAACCAGCAAATAATACAGGTTTATCAGCAAAAATGAGGAATTAAATTTTAAATGTTGCGTTGAGGGCAATACCAATCTGGCGAAATAAAACACCATAACAACTGACAGTGTCCAAAGCGTATATACCACCCATGTATTTTCAAATTTATAGAATGCGGGCAGCATGAATGCACTTACACTAGTGGCCACTATCCATATAAAGGTAATTCTACGGATCTGTTCGTTTGACAGACGGGTTGTAAGGGACTTTACACCCGTTAGTTCATATTGTTTTCCAAACTGAAGCAGCAATAACCAGAAGTGGGGTACCTGTCCGATAAAGAAAAAGAAAAACAATGCAATTGCTGCCGGAGCAGCTACATCGCCACCTGCGGCAACCCAGCCAATAACCGGCGGCAGAGCTCCCACCACACTGCCTGGAACCACGGCCAGTGCAGTTCTTTGCTTTAGGGGAGTGTATATTCCATTGTACCAGAAGTATGTGAGCAAACCCAACAACAAGGCCATTAGCCCTGAGAAATATCCCAAAAGAAAAATACCGGCTACCGACCAAAGGGCTATCCAGGCCCATGCCTCTCCAAGGCTTAAAGCACCTGAGGGTAATGGCCTGCTTTTGGTTCGGGGCATTAGTCTGTCAATATGCCTTTCCTGTACCTGATTTAAAGCCGAGGATGCAAGCGCGAGGAAAAATACACCAAAACCGGGTAAAAACATTTTCCACTCAAATGAACGACTGTACAACACGTAACCAGCCAGGGCCGTTAATGCTACAGGTATGGCAATACGGTACTTGCCCAGTTTTCCCAGGGCTTTAAAATAACTTCTGTCAATCGGGGTCATTTAAGTGTCTTCAGGTATTCAATGATTTCAGCCACCTCATCATCGGAGAGTTGATCCTTGTATGAAATCATCTGGCCCTGAACATAGCCTTTAACAACATCGGCATTGGGATCGTATATGGAGCGTTTGAGATATTCGTCATCCGCTGTTATTTCCCGCTCTTTTCCATTGGTCACCACAGCAACCTTATGACCATATACACCTTTGAATGAGGGCCCGATTAGTTTGGAACCATCCAATGAGTGGCAGGCTATACAACCATTAACCTGTACCAATTGTTTTCCTTTTGCACCCGGTACCACTGGTTTGGTGGAATCTGCGACGGTATTCTCAGCCATATGGGCATACCATGCATCAAACTCATCCTCCGGCAATACTTTAACCTCGGTAAACATATAGGAGTGTGAAAGCCCGCAATACTCTGCACAGAAGAGTTCATAGCTGCCTTCTTTTTTACCGATAAACCACATTTTGTTTTCTTTCCCGGGTACAATGTCTTCTTTTACGCGGAAAGCAGGAATATATAAGCTATGGATAACATCCGGTGAAACCATATCAAGGACAACCGCCCTGTCTTTTGGAATATACAGGGTGTCTGTTTTAATTCCATTGTCATATTCGAAAAGCCAGGACCACATTCTGGCGGTTGCTTTTACATTCATTGAATCAGCGGGGGCTTTAATCATGGGTTGATACCCTGCCCATCCATAATAAAACATACCCAGAACAAGTAGGGTTGGTATCACCGTCCATACGATTTCAAGGGTATTGCTGCCATGAATCTGGGTGGGTACCGGATTACGCTTTTTATTATAACGGTAAACAAACCAAAGCATGACGCCGGTTATACCTACCAAAAACAATACTGAAATGCCGATAACCACCAAAAAGGCATCATCAACGCCGGATACAAAATTTGAAGCTCCTGAGTACATAGTAGTTAATGCTATCTGTAAAGGTAATCAAAAAAGGTTACAACAATCACTGCTGCAAATATAGCTATCACCAAACCGAACATGATCCGGTATATGGGTTCATCAAAACGCAGGTGCATAAAGTAAAGCAATACGACCAAAGCCTTGGCCGAGGCAATTATCATAGCTGCTGCGGTATTGTATGGTCCCAACTCAATGCTGGTAATCAATACGGTGATTGCTGTTAAAACAATCAGTGTAAATAGCACCAGAAGGTGAGTTTTTATAGATACGACATGGGTTTTTTCTTCGCTCATGGGGGTACAAGAGTTTAATGGATAAGATAAAACAACGGGAAAAGGAAAATCCAGATAAGGTCAACAAGATGCCAGTATAGACCGCTGTTTTCAAGCAACGCATATTTACCCGGATTTACACTGCCTTTTTTAACTTTTACCAGTGTAATGGTAAGTAAAGTCATGCCTATAATGATATGCACACCATGCAGTCCGGTCATAAAGAAATACAGGCTGAAGAACAACATGTCTCCATGCCCCAATCCGGCCATTAATTCAGAACCGGGATAAAGGCCGTGATCGAACTTAGCGCCCCATTCAAAATATTTATTCACCATGAATGCCAGTGCTAAAAGCAATGTTGCTCCAAGCATCATCATGGTAAGTTTTTTATTGTGTTTTTGAATGGCAGTGATTGCGATGGCAACAGTGGCACTGCTTATCAGCAGTATTACTGTATTGATAAAGCCCATGGTGACACTCAGTTCCTGATGCGCCAGATGAAAGGCTACCGGATTTCGGTAGCGGTAAACCGAATAGACAAGAAAAAGACCACCAAAAAGTAATATCTCTGTAAAGATAAACAGCCACATACCTATTTTGGAAGCCGTATCATCGCGATGTAGGTCAACAGAAGGGGAGAGGGTTGTTTCCATAGATGCTTATTTGTAATCGTAAGGTCCGGTGGTCACTGTTGGGATTGTCTCAAAATTTTCAACTGTAGGCGGTGATTGAATTTGCCATTCAAGGGTTTTTCCTTCCCAGGGATCGTCAACCGCTTTGCCCGTCATCTTTCGGGCACGCGCCAGATTCACCAGTATAATAATCAAACCGGTAGCCATTATCCATGAACCAATGGTTGACAGGAAGTTGGCAGGTTCAAACATTGGGATATAATCATAATAACGACGGGGCATCCCCATTAATCCAAGATAAAACATGGGGAAATACAATAAGTTGAATCCAATAAAAAATATCAACAGCCCAATATTTGCAGTTCTGATGTTATACATTCTGGCAAACATTTTTGGATACCAATAGTGCAAGGCACCAAAAAATGCGAATCCCGTTCCTCCAAATACAATGTAATGGAAATGAGCAACGACAAAAGCAGTATCATGCACGTGAATGTCGGTAGCCAAAGAACCTACCACCAATCCGGAAAAACCACCGATCATGAATACAAAAATAAAGGCAATAGCCCACAGAAATGGTGGCTGAATATTGATGGAGCCTTTGTACATGGTGGCAGTCCAGTTGAATACTTTAATGGCAGATGGGATGGCAACCAAAAAGGTGAGCAGGGAGAAGACCCAGCGCGAGGTTGAACTCATTCCGGAGGTAAACATATGATGTCCCCAAACAAAATATCCAACAAAGGCAATGGCCATGGAGGAAACGATAAGGGCAGTATAACCAAAAATTGTTTTCCGGGCAAAAGTTGGGATTATTTCAGTTATCACTCCCATAGCAGGCAATATCATGATATACACAGCAGGGTGGGAGTATATCCAGAACAGGTGCTGATACAATATGGGATCTCCTCCAATGGCAGGATCAAAGAAACCTATACCCAGTAAGCGTTCTGCCATAACCATCAGGAAAGTAATTCCCACAATAGGTGTAGCAAGCAACTGTATACAACCTGTTCCATAAAGGGTCCAGCAAAACAGCGGCATACGTTTCCATCCCATACCTGGAGCACGCAAGCGGTGCATGGTTACTATGAAGTTTAATCCGGTGAGAATGGACTAAAATCCCAGTATAAAGGCACCCGTCACTGCTGCAACCACATTGGTATT
>JAQVEI010000245.1 GCA_028697695.1 Lentimicrobiaceae bacterium | reverse complement strand
GCCCGCGGCATGTCTGTTCGTTGAAAGCGGGTATGAGAGACAGTGGCTGCTAAAAAGGCCGAAAAGTTATGATGCTCATATTCAGTCTGGGCAAACAGGCTGCCCATATTTATGCGGGCATCATTATCCACATTAATAAGTTCGCCAACTCCTTTTATTTGCTTGCGGCCAGCCACGCCCGGCAACGTATAGGAATAGTTATCAATCCAATAATTACCACCAAGCAGGTCACTGATTTGTTCACGCAGGTTTGAATAAAAATTCCGGAAATGTAAGCCACTGAGGATCTTAAAGTGCTCGCTTATTTCGTGGTTTAAAGTAAACAGTCCGCCATACCAGTTGTGGCTGGCCATGTAATCGGATTGTATGATTTTGGAAAATCCACCCACTGTTTCGCCTGAAGCCAACTGAACCGAGTCAGTGTGCGTGATGTTCTGATGTACAATGGCATCCCAGTCTATCTGATTGTTTTTGCGAAACGAAGTGGCCGGAGCGCTCATGAATGCTTCTGCAAACTTTCCGCCGCCATTACCAAACGACAGGTAGGCAGAAGAGGAAATGGTGGTGTGGGGATTGATGGTAAAGTAATGATTCAGTGCCAATTGTGGTTTATGATATGCGTTTTCGGATATGCTGTTTGTCTTTCCATTGAGTAAACCCCAATTTGGATTGTAGCGGTTGCCAAATTCCTCCATTTCCGCTTTTGTCATTCCATAATTCCGCTGACCATGTCTTTCGGGTGAGCCAAGACCGGTAAATGCAAGCAGGTGGTTTTTGTTTATTTGCCAGGAGGCATTTATAAACCACGACCAGGCATCCACATACGTAGCATCAACATATCCCGGCCCTTTAGTACGCGAGCCCATTACGGTAAAGGCCAGACCGTTTTTCATCAATCCACTCGATAACCTCAGAGAGGTTTGCTGATTCCCATAGCTGCTTACCATATACCTAATTCTACCTCCGGTTTTGGCTTCTGCCGGTTGGGTAATTATATTGATGGTGCCTCCTACAGAATTGAGTGCTACCCTGGAGGCACCCAGCCCTTTTTGAATCTGAATGGCCTGGGTGGCATCGGCAAGCCCGTTCCAGTTTGACCAATACACCAGCCCGTTCTCTACGCTACTCACGGGCACTCCATTAAGCAACAAGCCAATATTTTCCTGCTGGAAACCCCTGATGCTGATTTTTGCATCGCCAAACCCACCTCCCTGAGGGGTGGCATACACACCCGGCTTCATTTTCATTACCTCAGGGAAAGTTTGGCAGCCCAACTGATGTTCAATGGTTGCCTTGTCAATAGTAGAAATTGCCACCGGCGTATGCCTTTCGCGTACAAAAGAGGCAATTACGCTTACTTCCTGTAATCCGATAAATTTTGGCGTTAATGCAACATTCACGTTGTCGTTGCTTGTTGCAACATTTACGGTTAAGCTTTCATAGGCCAGAAGACTTAAATTTAAATTAGCGGGAAGAGATGCCACCTTCAATTCAAAATTACCTTCTGCATCTGAGACAGTACCCGCGCCCGGCGTAATGTACACCGCAACTCCCGCAACAGCTAAACCATCTGAAACATCCGTAACCTTACCTTTAATGGTTGATTGGGCTAAAGCAACAAAATAAGGTGCAAAGCACAGCACACCAAGTAAAAAAGCCGGCAAAAAGTATCCTGAGAACTTTAACTTAAACATAGTAATGGTTTTAATGGTCATCTAAAAGCTTTTGATAGATGAACTTCCGGGCAGAATACCATTAAACCATCACTGCCATAGGCAGAAATGCATAAAGGTTTGGTTCTTCTTCCATCCAGACTGTACTGTCGGTACCGGAAATTAACCGGTTCAGTCAGGCTATAAGCCTGAGTCGCGGACTCTACCGCCGGTCGGGAATTGCACCCTGCCCTGAAGAATCAATAATCAATTGGCCGGCAAAATTAAGGTTTTAGGCTAATTAAAAAAAATAAAAATTAGCCGACTCCATAACCTACGAAAAGTGGAAAACTTTTTTACATTTTGTCTGTTTTTTATATAGATGAAATTAATATAAATAGGTAGGTTGTCTGCTTATATCCTGACCTAAAACGATGTTATTTATTCTTAATAATTATGAAATCGAAGTATGATGTACACCATTAACTAAGATCCATGAAAACATTTGATTTTTTAGAGGTATTTACTTCGCCTGCTATTGTAACTGATATAAATTATACAATAGTTTACTTCAATAAGCAGGCCTTAGACCACCAAATTTATGGAAGAGCAATAGTTAAAAATAAAAAATTAATTCCGGATATTATTCAGACAGAAGAAGTTGACCAACAAAAATTGAAACGCCTCAGTAAGAAAAAACCTTATACCCTTAATTCTATATTTGCAGGTAGTGTTTCAGTTCAATGGAACGTAACTGAAATACAAAGCGGTGAAGGTGTTTTTTTTCTATTTGTTGACCAAACTGCATCCACCTCAGTGAATGCGGGAAATACCGAAGATAAGCTCGCAGAGGCGGAAAGTAATTTTTTTCAGGTCAACTGGATATTAATGACCCGGTTGCTTGAAAATATTCCTGGAATGATTTTCAGGTCGAAAAATAATACCGAACGAAATTTACTTTTGGTAAGCAGAAGTTGTAAAAGGCTTACCGGTTACACTGTGAAAGAGCTCACCGCACCTGGCAAAAATGAATTTAGCAGTTTAATTCATGAAGATGACCGTTTATCGGTAACGCGTGCTATCAAAAAGAGTCTAAGTCGCCATTCCTTTTACCGGGTACAATATCGAATTATTAAAAAAGACGGTAAAATCAAATGGGTACAGGAACAGTCTCATGTGAAATTGGATAAACACGACAAGACCGAATATCTGGAAGGTATCATCACAGACATCAATCAAATGAAACTTTCGGAGCAGGCGCTAAAATTTGAGCTTGACCTTAATCAGGCGTTTGCCGGTATTAGTTTAGATATACTCAAAGGCTATGTAAACATAGACCAGACAGCCGGCAATATAATTGATCATGCGTTGAAATTTACCGGGAGTAATTGTGCTGTTATCATGCTGCCCTATGCCGATACCCAGCGTTACAGGGTTTACGCCCTGGATAAAAGCTCATGTGAAAGCCATGCTGTTTCCTACGAAGTGAGCAATAAGGTCATTGAATCAGGATTATTGCAGGGTTGTCTGAATTATGGCACTGCCTTCATCAGGAATGATTTAAATTTTGAAGGAAAAATTCCGGGTTTATTCCCCAAAACGTATCATATTAAGCGCGGCATGGCAGTACCCGCTATTTTTAAAAATCAATGTGTAGCTATACTATTTTTGGCCAATGCAGAAGTGGATTATGATCGGCATCATCTGCAAATAGCAGAGCGCTTTCTTAATGTATTCGCACTGTCCATATTCAAACTTAAAGCGGATGAGAGTTTACGAAGCGAAAAAGAAAAAGCTGAAGAATCGGACAAAATGAAAAGTCTGTTTCTGTCAAATATGTCGCACGACCTGCGTACACCAATGAATGCCATTGTTGGTTTTGCCGACATGCTTAAAGAATCAAATCTGAATGTTGAAGAAAAGGATAAATTCGTAGAGGCCATCATACGGAGTGGCGATAATTTGTTGCGGCTTGTCAATGATATCATTGATATATCAAAGATTGAAGCCGGGGAATTTCGTTTATTCATGTCGGAATGCAACCTCAATCAAATGATTGATGACATTGAAATGTCGACCATTCAGGCAATAAACAGGCATCATAAACAAGAGGTTCAGTTTTATTCCCAAAAGGGAGTCCCGGGTGATACTTTTATGATACGAACGGATGTTACCCGTTTACAGCAGGTTTTAACCAACCTGGCGGGTAACGCAGTTAAATTTACAGACCAGGGTTTTATTGAGGTAGGCTATCGCATTGAACAAACCAAACTGTTATTTTTCGTACGCGATTCAGGGATAGGCATTTCTCCGGAGGATCAAAAACTCATTTTTGAACGTTTTGGACAGGCCCGTGATTTGGATAAGCGCAATAAATCCGGCAGTGGGCTAGGCCTTACCATATCCAAAAATCTGGTTGAACTCATGGGCGGCACACTGTGGCTTGATTCATGGCCGGGTGAAGGCTCTACTTTTTGGTTCACCCTCCCTTTACTCAAGCCTCAAAATTCAGCCCCTCAAAATCAACCCGTGGAAGCAACTCCCCTAAAAGGAGACCTGAGCGGTAAAACCATATTGGTGGTTGAAGATGTGGATACCAACTATTTTTATCTTAGCTCTTTGCTTACCAAGTTGAACTGTAGGGTTTTGCGTGCTTCCAACGGACGAATGGCAGTTGAGATGGGCATAAGTGACCCCTCTATAGATTTGATTTTGATGGATATTGAATTGCCGGTAATGAATGGTTATGATGCTACCCGCGAAATTAAAGCATCCAGGCCAGGATTACCTATTGTTGCCCAAACGGCTTTTGCCATGATAGGGGAGCGCGAACGTAGTAAAGAAGCCGGTTGCGATGATTATATGGCCAAGCCTATACGCAAAGATCAACTGATTGATATGGTATTGAAGTTTGTATAGCCTTTATTTGTAACGGGGGTCAGGTTGAAAGGGCATCTTTGCCATCTTTTCTGTCTCCAGAGAATAGAAGCCAAATTCTTCCACTACTTTTCCGCGTATCAGATAAATGCCTCTGCCCCTGAAAGGATATTCTTTTACAATATCG
>JAQVEI010000244.1 GCA_028697695.1 Lentimicrobiaceae bacterium | reverse complement strand
GCGAAATAAACTCCGAAGGTATTACCGTAATTCTGGTTACGCACGAAAATGATATTGCACATATGACCAATCGCATTATCCGTTTGCGGGATGGGCAGATTGAAAGTGAAGTACTCAATGGCATGCAAAATAGTATTTATGAAACCGTAAATTGTGCCAACCATGTTTGACCGCGATAAATGGCAGGAAATTTTCAATACCATCAAAAAAAATAAGCTCAGAACTTTCCTAACGGGTTTTAGCGTGGCCTGGGGTATATTTATGCTTATCATTTTGCTGGGTTCAGGTAAAGGTATACAAAATGGGGTAAGCAATGAATTCAACTCCTCGGCAACCAATACCATATGGGTGTGGAGCGGACAAACCAGTCTTCCATACAAGGGCATGAAACCAGGAAGGAATGTTCAGCTCGAAAACAAAGACTTTCAGGAGGTAAAATCCACGATAAAAGGCATTGACAAAAGCTCATCGCGATATAATATCTGGGGAAACAACATCCTCACCTACAAAAAGCAGAACGGGAATTTCAACATCCGCAACGTTTACCCCGATTATGCTGAAATTGAGAAACTCGCTATTGTAAAAGGAAGATTCATCAATCAACCCGACATTGAGCAATACCGAAAAACAACTGTCATCAGCACTCAGGTTGAGGTGGCATTGTTTAAAGGTGAGGATCCAATTGGTAAATACATACAGGTGAACGGCATCCCCTTCAAAGTGGTCGGATTATTTACTGACGACGATAACCGGGATGATAACATGCAGACCATCTATCTGCCCATATCTACCGCTCAGCGGGTATTCACGGGCGACAATCGCATTCATACCATAGCCATAACCGTGGGGAATGCTTCGGTAGCCGAAAGTAAAGAAATTGAAAACCAGGTACGTACAAAATTAGCAGGACTGCACAAATTTGACCCCACTGATCCGCGTGCCATATTTATCTGGAACAGTCTGGAAGAGTTTCAAAAGTTCATGCGGTTGTTTGCCAACATTCAGTTATTTATTTGGATAATTGGTTTTGGAACCATCATCGCTGGCATTGTGGGAGTAAGTAATATCATGATGATAGTGGTGAAAGATCGTACCCGGGAAATAGGCATACGTAAGGCACTGGGTGCTACACCATACAGTATTATAAGCCTTATACTTCAGGAAGCAGTGCTGATTACCTCCTTCGCCGGATATATCGGCCTGGTTATGGGCGTGGTGCTACTTGAAACTGTGGGCACAAAGATAGACTCTAAGTTTTTCGCCCATCCCTCAGTAGATCTTAAAATTGCCTTATACGCATTGATTTTGCTCGTGTTTAGTGGCGCTCTGGCTGGTTTTATACCGGCACGCAAGGCGGCTGCAATTAAACCCATAGAGGCTTTAAGAGATGAATAAACTTTATAAATAATTAACCCTATGTTTGATTTGGATCGTTGGCAGGAAATAATAAGTACCTTAAAGAAAAACAAGCTGCGCACTTTCTTCACAGCATTTGGTGTGTTTTGGGGTGTCTTTATGCTGGTGATAATGCTGGGTTCCGGCAATGGACTCAAAAATGGGATTACCAGCGATTTGGGTGATTTTGCCACCAACAGTGTATTTATGTATACCCGTCCTACTTCCTTACCCTATAAAGGTTTTGCAAAAAACCGGAATTTTAAATTCAACAATGAAGATGTTGAAGCATTAAAACATGAAATACCGGAGATAGACATATTATCGCCGCGCAATCAGGGTAGATCACACAGAGAGGGCAACAACGTGATAAGGGGCTATAAATCAGGTGCATTCCCCATCATGGGCGATTGCCCCGAGTGGATCCTCATAGACCCAATGAAACTGACACAAGGGCGCTTTCTGAATCAGGCCGACTTAAATGAGAAAAGAAAAGTAGCTGTTATTGGCAGTAAGGTTTATGAGGTGCTTTTTAAACCCGGTGAACAGGCCATAGGACAATACATCCAGATTCAGGGCATATTTTTTCAGATAGTCGGCATTTTTAAACCCGGGCAATCGGGAGTGAGCTTTGGTGGAGACAAAGAACAAACCATATTTATCCCCCTCACCACTTTTCAACGCATCTACAACTCTGGAGATGCTATAGGCTTACTTGCCCTGACTTCTAAATCCGGTATACCTGCTTCACAGGTTGAGGAGAAAGCCGCTGCCCTGCTCCGCCGACGACATGCTGTTGCGCCTGACGACCACCAGGCTGTTGGCTCGTTTAATCTGGAAAAAGAATTCAATCAAATGACTGGATTGTTTCAGGGTATCAATGCACTCATCTGGCTGGTGGGAACAGGTACTTTGCTGGCAGGGGTCATCGGTATCAGCAACATTATGCTGGTTATTGTTAAAGAAAGAACCAGAGAAATTGGCATTCAACGCGCGATAGGGGCCAACCCCTGGAATATTATCAGTCAGGTGATTACCGAATCGGTAATTCTTACGTTAATGGCGGGCTACACTGGCCTGGTGGCAGGCGTAGCTGTACTTGAAATGGTGAACAAACTAATGGCAGGCAGTGCCAGCGATTCCAATATGTTTAAAAATCCGGATATTGATTTCAACATCGCTGTTACCGCCCTGTTCATTCTCATCATTTCGGGCATGGCAGCTGGCTTGATTCCTGCTCATAAAGCAGTGGGTATCAAACCTATTGATGCGCTCAGATACGAATAATTTAATAAAACCCAAACCCTGAAATTAACATGAAAAAGGCATTCAAGATTCTTCTCGCTATCATTATCCTGGTGGTTTTTACCGGAACCATCGTTTATCTGTACCAGAAATCCCAGGCCAGGCCGGTGGTGTATGAAACCACTAAAGCGAGCACTACCAGTATCGTAAAGAAAACAGTAGCAACCGGCAAAATAGTTCCCCGCAAAGAGGTAGAGATTAAGTCACGCATTTCCGGCATTGTTGCTACACTTTACGTGGAAGCCGGCGACAAGGTGAAGGTGGGTGATATGATAGCCAAGGTACGCATTATTCCTAACATGATAAGCCTGAATGAGGCCGAATCACGTTTGGACAGAGCCCGGATTAATCTCGACGATGCCCGGACAAATTACGAAAGACAAAAAACTCTTTTTGAGAGCAAAGCAATTGCTGAGGCGGAACTTCAAAATTATGAAATGGCCTTTAAAATAGCCCGTCAGGATGTGAATGCAGCCGAAAATAACCTTCAACTGATCCGGGAAGGTATCACCAAAAGCGCGGGTGCAACAAGCAATACCATTATCCGATCAACCATTGCCGGCATGGTTCTTACAGTGCCTATAGAAGTAGGGAACTCTGTAATAGAAAGCAACACATTCAACGATGGTACAACCATTGCAACCATCGCGGACATGGGTGAAATGATATTTAAAGGAAAAGTTGACGAATCAGAAGTTGGTAAACTAAACGAAGGTATGAATCTTAACCTAGTGGTTGGCGCCATAGATACCGAAAATTTTTCAGCCTCACTGGAACATATTTCACCTAAAGGGGTGGAAGAAAATGGAGCCATACAATTTGAAATACGTGCGGCCGTAAAGCTTAAAGACAACTTTTTTATCCGGGCAGGATACAGTGCAAATGCCGACATCGTTCTTGAACGTCGCGACAATGTTCTTGCTGTTCAAGAAGCTTTGGTAAAGTATGAAGGAGATTCAGCTTTCGTGGAAATAGAAACTTCACCTCAAACCTTTGAAAAACGTTACATTAAGACCGGCCTTAGTGATGGAATTAACGTGGAAGTACTTGATGGATTGACCAAAAGTGAAAAAATAAAGATTCAACACACTGAAAATACAACAGGCTAATTAAGCCCTTATTGCCTGATGGCAGTTTATAGCAGTTTTTCACACTTTTTCATGCAAAGAAGCAAGCCTGCACTTTTTTTGCCGCACCCTCGGGTAAACTCTTTTTCGCCAGGCGAACCCCCGGTAATTACACTTTAGGTGATGGGTGGTTTTCCACCACGAGTTTGCTGTGTTTGTTGCCATAAAGAAAATACAACAACAGGCCGATAACTAACCAAATAAGAAACCTCAACCAATTGGTAATTCCCAACTGGGCCATAAGATAAAAGTTGGAAAGCAATCCCAGAACAGGTATTAGCGATAGTTCATTTTTAATGGCCAGGAAAGTAACGGTAAAGGCAACAACCAGGAATGAGAAATGGGGTATCTTGTGCTTAACCACTTCCCACACTGACTCGTGGGGCAGCCGGTGAAAATCAAACAAAGCTTTTAAATCTGCAGGGTCGATGGTGGAGATCAGTAAAACAACTACCAGCCAAATTAGCGGCAACCAATGCCTGCTGTTGAAGTAGGGCACCCGGAATTTCCCGCTGCCGCGTTTACCTAAGTTTCCCACCGGTATCTTTTTCCCATCCAAAATGAGGATGCCTCCCGATACCAATACAAAAGCAAACAAAGTACCAATGCTGGTTAAATCTGTAACCTCTGTAAGATTCATAAATAGCGTAGGTATAGCCACCAATATGCCCGTAACTATGGTAGAGAAGGCAGGCGTTTGATATCGTGGATGCAATTTTGAAAATACCGGGGGCAACAACCCATCGCGGCTCATACTCATCCATATACGCGGCTGCCCAATTTGGAATACAAGCAATACACTTGCCATGGCAATGACGGCACTCAGGGCAATAATGCCCGAAAATCGGGTGAGATGCAGTTTATTAAAAACATAGGCCAGGGGGTCGGAAACACCCAGCAA
>JAQVEI010000243.1 GCA_028697695.1 Lentimicrobiaceae bacterium | reverse complement strand
ACACTTAAAAACTTTACCGGCCTTCTTCTGGGAATGCTGGGCGGATACCTTTATTATTTCTATGTAGGCTGCACATCCGGAAGCTGTGCCATTACATCCAACCCATACATGAGTATGTTATGGGGGGCCGCCATGGGCTATCTGATCTTTGATCTGTTCAAACTAAAAGAGAAGAAGATAACTTCCTAATTCTGTTTTCGTTTTTTACCGGACGGCCTCACCAATTCATACGAATCCATAATCCACGATCTGAGCAGTTCATCGTTTACCGATCCGTCTATTTCAACGGTATTCCAGTGTTTTTTATTCATGTGATATCCTGGCTTAACGCTTGGATAATGCTCTCTAAGCCCTATGGCTTTTTCGGGATCACATTTTAAATTTACTTGCAGGGGCCCTTCCAGATCAGTTAAACAAAATATTTTTCCGCCAACTTTGAATACCAGCGTAGTAGCATCAAAAGGGAAATCCTCGCTTGTTCCGTGCAAGGAGAGACAAAAATCGCGAAGCTCTTCTATATTCATTTTTTGTTCATGTTTTGATAATTGACCATTTGACAGAAGCCGATTGGAAGTTGGGGCCGAATTGTTGTTTCCACAAGCTTTGGCAAAATTTTAACCAGAATATTTTGTGGGTTTAAAGATAAATATTTTATCATTTTTTCTAAGCAATCGATTGCAAAAATGTTTCCAGAGCTTTGTTGATAAATTATACAACATTGATTATAAATGTTTTAACAGTTATAATGCCGCCAATTACCGTATATTTGCATCATAGGGGAGTTTTCATTTTAAATAATCATTACCTTTGTATGCTTTGCCGGAAATCCAAACCGGTATCAGGGATGCTAAAAGATCATAGTCTAAAACTTCGGATATGTCATTAACCAGAAAGACAACTGACCTCAAGAAACGTATGCGTGATGCATTAATGGGGGGTGGGCAGGTAGCCATTGAAAAGCAGAAAGCCACGGGAAAGATGACTGCCCGGGAGCGTATTATTGCCCTGGTTGATCCCAAATCGTTTCATGAATATGACCTGTTTGTAGAGCATGCAGGTAAAGACTTTAACATGGGCGATAAATATCTGCCCGGTGACGGTGTAATTACAGGCACCGGCACCATAAATGGTTATCCCGTATGTATTTATGCCCAGGATTTTACGGTTGCCGGAGGCTCATTGGGATGGATGCATGCCAAAAAGATTACCAAGATCATGGATCATGCCATGAAATTAAAAGTGCCTATTATTGGTATCAACGATTCGGGTGGAGCCCGCATTCAGGAAGGCGTGAATTCGCTGGCCGGCTATGGTGAAATATTTTACCGCAACACCCAGGCCTCGGGGTTTATTCCTCAAATTAGTGTAATACTGGGGCCTTGCGCCGGCGGGGCAGTGTATTCTCCTGCATTGACCGACTTTGTTTTTGTGGTAGATAAAATATCCAAGATGTTTATCACCGGCCCTGAAGTGATAAAAACCGTACTTGGTGAAGAAATTTCTATGGAAGAACTCGGAGGCGCACGTGTTCAGAGTGAAATAACCGGCAACGCACATTTCTTTGCCGAGAGCGAACAGGAATGTTTTGAGCAAATTAAAACCCTGTGCAGCTATATTCCCTGGAATAACGTGAAAAAGGCCGAGGCTTTCCCCAAGAAACCACCCCGCACACGCACCTACAATATCGACAATATCTTCCCAACCAATCCGCGTCAGCCCTACGATGTAAAGGATGTAATTAAATCCATAGCAGACGATTCTGACTTTTTTGAAGTTCAAAGCATGTTCGCTGCCAACATCGTTATCGGGTTTGGACGTTTGAACGGAAACACCGTAGGCTTTGTGGCCAATCAGCCATTGGTTCTGGCAGGCGTACTCGATGTAGATTCATCTGACAAGGCAGCACGCTTCATCAGATACTGTGATGCCTTCAACGTTCCTCTGGTTACGCTGGTTGACTTACCCGGATATTTGCCGGGGGTTGATCAGGAGCACGCCGGTGTTATCCGCCACGGTGCCAAAGTACTGTATGCATACAGCGAAGCTACCGTTCCCAAAATGACTGTTATTTTGCGCAAAGCCTATGGTGGAGGTTACATTGCCATGTGCTCCAGCCATTTGCGTGCCGACTTTGTATTTGCCTGGCCTACGGCCGAAATTGCAGTAATGGGCCCTGAAGGAGCCGCCAACATCATTTTCCGCAATGAAATTAAAAATGCGGAAAATCCTGACGAAATGCGGAAAATAAAAATTAAGGAGTATAAGGAAAAATTTGCCAATCCATATGTAGCTGCAGCCTATGGCTATGTTGATGCAGTAATTGAACCTGCCGAAACCCGAAACATGCTCATACATGCTTTAGAGATTTCGAGTGAGAAAGTTGAAGTAGTTCAAAAGAAAAAACATGGGATCCCCCCATTTTAATCAAATGCTATGGAAGAACAAAACGAAGCCCCGGTTCTAAAAACCCTCATTATCGACAACATAAAGTATAAAACCACGCTTACCACCAAGTATCAACAGCGAAAGGTTTACGAACCCATTGATCAGGGTAAGATAAAATCCTTTATTCCCGGTACCATCCGTAAAATATTCGTAAAAGAAGGTGCTAAAGTGAAGCAGGGCACCCAACTGCTTGAGCTTGAAGCTATGAAAATGCTCAACAGCATTGTTGCACCTTTTGATGGCGTTGTGGATAAGGTGAATGTAAAAACGGGTGATATGGTAGCTAAAAATATTGTGCTGGTAGAAGTTAAAAAATAAACTGCCGCATCATTTTCCCCTATCCGTTTCCCATTGCGTGTAAAGTTCGTTTTCGGCGGAAATAAACTTTAATAATTCCTCACACCCTTCACCGGTTTCGGCCGAGGTTATAAAGTAACCCGGCAGCTCATCCCACATATCTGAGAGTGCCCGCTTGAATTGGGCCACATTCCGCTCTGTAGCCACACGGGTCAGCTTGTCGGCTTTGGTAAATACTATTTTGAGGGGCAACTGTTTTTCTCCAAACCAGTTAATAAACTCCAAATCAATGGGCTTAGGTTCTATTCTAACATCAATCAGCACAAAAGTACACATTAAATTGGAACGTTTTAGCAGGTAATGTCTGATCATCTCTTCCCACTTTTCCCGCTCTTTCTTCGATATGCGTGCATAACCGTAACCGGGCAAATCCACCAGATACCAGGCATTGTTGACCATAAAATGATTAATCAGGCGGGTTTTCCCGGGTACACCCGAAGTGCGTGCCAGGTTCCGGCGATTCAACAATGCATTGATAAGAGATGATTTTCCGACATTGGAACGACCTATGAATGCATATTCTGCTTTGTCAGTTGGCGGACAGGTATGATAGGCCGGGTTACTGGCTACAAATTCAGCAGATTGAATAATCATACGCCCGTTCCAAATTTAATATACCGGTCCTTTTTGATCTCGTATATATCATTGATGGTTACAATAATTCCCGTTTCTTCTACCGCTCCGAAGCTATGATTGACGGCTGTACCAAAGTAACGCATGGTTGATGAGAGGTTCATATAAGCATTTACCAATGGTGGAATATGTTCGCCCCTTTGCCTCACGTTTTGGATCAATGCTTTGTAATCCTTATCGTATTCGTTGTGTGGAAAAGCAGATTCCAGTATTTCAACAGGCGTATCGCTTTGCACAGCTTGCATTGGAAAAACCAGCTTATCCGGATCATGAAAATATTTATTCATAAAATAAAGGATCAGATCACGGGAAGTCCGGTCAAAATCCGGATACATAGTGATTTTACCAAAGAAATAACGGTTGTTCGGGTACAAATGTACCAGTGCCCCCAAACCATCCCATATATTATCAAGGGAATACATGCCCTTGCGGATGTTATTGGCAGGCTGGTAGTTGGGTTGTACAAACGACCTGCCAAGCTCAATGGTATATGGCAGATATTCTTTTACAAATTTTTCCGAATAATTGAACAGCTTCAGGGTTGGAGTATGATAGGATCCATCCTTGGCCAGTGTGAGCTGATTACAATCGATAAAGCGGTAACCGCCAATAATATCGCGCTCCGCCGGATTCCAGACCAGCAACTGCTGAAAAGGATGCTCCCCGGTATCAAATTCATCCAGATCGCAATCCAAACCGGTACCTCCGCCTGCATCACGAAAAGTAATCTCGCGCAAACGACCCAGTTCACGGGTAACATTTGGTGCATTATGATAATCTACAATGTAAATGTGGTTGTTGCCCGCCGTGGTTTTCCTGATAAGTTTGTCGGGAGTGAGTTCCGCTTCAATAAGATTGCGGTCAACCGGGGGTATGATGGGTTGCTGTTGCATTAAATTGATATTTAAAAATTAAAAGCGACATTTTGATCATGAGCCAGCTTATAAATGTGTTTTTTTAACTTTTCAGCCCACTGAGCATCAGTGTATTTTTTGTCGAAAACACCAATAGAAATCGGTTTACCAAAAGTAATAATAATATCTTTATCATGTTGTTTAAACATCTCATCCACCAGGTAAACCATCTCTATATTGGCTTTTATTCCAACACGTTTGCGCAAGTTAGCCAGATTATAAAAGAAGTTTGAATTGCGCCCGCTAATGTGAACCGGCAGAATGTCACGCTGATAGGTACGGGCCTTAGACAAAAAAGTCTTTTTCCATTCCAAATCCATAATTTCTCCCTTTATCTTGCGCGAACACAAACCTGCCGGAAAGTATAATATGGCTTTGTCTGATTGAAACGTGTC
>JAQVEI010000242.1 GCA_028697695.1 Lentimicrobiaceae bacterium | reverse complement strand
AGCCGATACGGGGCTGCGTTTTGTTCAAAGCGAGATGCCTGCATACATTATCCACATAGCACAGTTACAACTGGAAGAGTATTACGATTCACTGGTTTCGTTTCCGGATATACTCGATGAAAGTTTGGTTTATGTAACTTACTTTACTGCTGTGAACGTAAATAGCTGGTATGAGCTCAGTAAACTGAATGATGAAAGCTCCTCCCGACAGGTACTTTTCAACAGCGAAACCATACAGGATTACGTGGAAGACGGTATGCGCTACATACCCATATCCGGTGATTACAAATTTATGAGTTATATTGACTCACTGACTGTTACGGATGTATATGAGCTGGCCGGACATGTTGGATTCTTAAATGGCAACCGGCTGTTCGATTATATGATGAATGCCTGGATCAAACAACGCCTGCCTCAACAAACAGGTTTAATTAAACTATTTTCCTACGATTTGACTTCCGGTGAGCTGCGCCGGGTAAATACCACCGGACTTATACCTCTGGATGAATGAATGTATGACGGGAGGAATGAAGCGGCGCGTGCTGCAAGCGACGCAAGCTGTTATGAACATTAAATGAGCAACCTAAATTATAAAAGCCGCCTCAAAATCAATTTTGAGGCGGCTTTTTATTAAGATTACAGCTTGTTATTTATCGTTTAATCACTACCCGGTTAGAATAGGATTTCCCGCTCTTAACCACCTGAATCAGATACAATCCATCAGGCAATCCGCTTACGGAAATATCTTTAATCAGGCCCCGGTTAACAATAACTTCTGTATTTAACCTTGCTTTTCCGAGCAGATCAAAAACAATGATTTCTGCCTTTCCGTTTTCAGTTGCAGGCAACTGCACATTGATGCTGGTGTTGGCCGGCGAGGGATAGATACTTACATTGCGAACAAACTCAACATCTTCAACACCCAGTGAAGCGGTCCTGAAACTCCATGCCGGACTCCAGTCGCTGGTATCTCGGTTACTAATCATGTTGGTTCTCCAGTAGTATGTGCTGGCACTATCCAGTATATTGGCTGGTATCCTGAATGATTGGGTACTAATATTTGAGAGATCGTGAATGGGATAAGTACGTGGGTTGTTAAAGTCGGGATTATTGGCAATTTGCACGGTGAATGCAATAACGCCGGACACTGAATTCCATTTTAAAATGGGCTGTAAAGGAACATTGGTGGCATTGTTGGCCGGCTCAATATTTTTTACTGCCGCAATGGTAGCAAATTTCCATATTGGAGAGAACAAAGTATCGGCGGAATGAATAGCCGACATCTGCCAATAATATGTTGTACCAAACATCAATGTATCTGACTTTCTTTTGGTTTCGGTTTTGGGAGCACTGAACAATTCATAGGAATGAATATCAGGATCAGTTGACAAATAAATGTTGTATTTATTGATTCCCTCTACTTTTTTCCATCTGAATTCAACATCCGGCACAACGTTGGTGGCATTATTGGAGGGGTCGCGAAGATCAAAGATATTGGTAACTGTGAATGAATTAACCGCACTCCAGTCGGAAGTATCGGCCGCATGACGGCCACGCAGTCTGATGTAATAAGTGAGTCCGAATTTCAGATTTGAAGTATTGTATTTCTCCAGGTTTCCTGCAATTGTAGTAGTCCGTAACTCGGGACTATCAAAAGTAGGCACTGTATCCAACTGATAATCAATATGGCTTATACCGGTCATCATATCCCATTTAATCTCAGCGTTGGCATTTACTTTTGTAGCATTATTGGCCGGAGCCCGGATAATGGTTTTACTTAGAACGGTAAAGCTACGTACCACCGACCATTCGGACGTTCCGCTTTGATCTATTGCTCTTACACGCCAGTAATAAGTTTTACCAAAATGAAGCAACGACATTTTGATGCGGCTTAATTCAGCGGTAAAGTTTTCAGGAGCTGTAAACTCTGCATCCTCACTGAGCTGTATTTCGTAATACAAACCCGGCAATCCCACTACAGCAGTCCAATCGAGAAGAACATCAACCTGAACACCCGTTTGACCATCTGGAGGGGAAACAAGCTCGGGGGTAAAAATAGACGGGGAAGCCATGCCCACAAGAAAGCCCAGTGTAAGAAGTAAAGAAAAGTATATCTTTTTCATGTTTTTGTGATTTTTTTTCTTAAAAGTTTAATTGCCGGGTTGTTGTTATGTGCTGTTAACAACAACCCGGTAATTGAATTTATCTTGATATGACAATTTTACCCGTTTTAGCAGTATTTCCCGTAATTACCCTAAGCAAATAAGAACCTGCGGGCAAATCGCCAACTTGTCCGGTAAATAAGTGTTTACCCTTACCTGGACTACCCATTTCAAAATGCTTCACGAGTTGACCGGTACAGTTATACACATCCACGGAAACCTTCTCGTTGGCATTCAGTTCAAACGAAAAGCTCAATTCATCCTTTACCGGATTGGGATAAACCATAATCGAAGCACTCTTGCTCGCAGGAGTGCTACCGGGTAATTCATTCAAACCGACAAATTTCCGATTTTCGAACAAACCGTTACCATAACTGGCCAGATAAATGGCTCCATAATTACCTACTCCCGGGATTCCTTCAATGGCAGGCCGGTTTACCGTTTGCTGACGAATCATCATCACCGGAAGTGAGCCCATACCTTCGTTTTCGGCTGTCCAGTCCGGGTTGGTGGATGAGGTTTGAGTAGTGTAAATTCCAAATTCAGTACCTATAATCAATCGTTCTGAATCAGTCATTTCAATCAGGCTGGAATATACCGGCATAGCAGGCAGGTTGCCCTGAATAGAAGCAAACACGGGCGTTTGGTCAAGTGCATTCGTCGTCCGGTAAACATAATCCGTGTTGCCGTAGTTACCCAAAGTAACAACAACTACATTTGAATTATTTGGGTCAACAGCCACAGAAGTAACATAACGACCCTCAAATTCCTTAATTACCTGATACGAAACTATACAGCCTGAACTTCGTATGTCAGCCCGGATTGAATCATAAGCTAATGCCAGATTAGAGATTCGCAGAAGTTTACCATTTTGTGTTCCCACAAACACATTGTTGGCATCGGCTGAATAGGCCAAACAAGTGGGTACAGCACTGAAGCTGGCAATTTTATCCCAATCCGGAATTTTTGAAAAATCAAGCACATCCCGTGACATATATACCGCATCGGTTGTACCTATAAACATAATGGAAGATATTTTATCCTGGATCCATACCGAATCACCTTTTTGGAGCGGCTCAGTCAGGGTATACTTAAATGGATATTTATTGTTGTTGCTGTATGCAATTACCTCAGTACCCGCAGTCAGATTCTCACCTGCTTTATAAGAAGTACTATCGCGTGAATATATGTTGTTGAAACTCTCCCACAACCTGAACGGCAGATTAAATACACTTGCGTTTAGGTTGGTAACCTCCGTACCATACAGGAAATTATTGGCTACCGATAATCCCAAATCGGTGGTACGCCACAGCTCTCCGCCGGTAGTTGAATAAAGCATGGTTAAAGGTTGAATAAGAGATACTTCTACTGTACCACCGGTAAAAATACTTCTTGGCTGTCCATCAATGATGGGAATTATATTTTTTCCTGATTCAACAGAATTACCCGTTCCATCAATATACACTATACCGTTGCCCTGAGATCCTCCTATGAGGTTTCCTTTATCATCGGCGGCAACACTATAAAACATGGATGTTTTATAATTTTTGTTCAGTGATTTTACAAGAAATCCCCTGTAATCCTCAGTAAAGCTCACTCCTTTATCAGAAGCCATATAAAGCGAATAAGGATTGGATGGGTCAATTTTCAGGCTGTGAAAATAGATACCGCCTTCACCATATGAAAGTTGTTCCCAATTGAAAAATCCATCTTCCTGCACTTTCACTCCACTCCAAACGTAAACGCCACCAAGCACTACCCTGTCGGGGTTAGTGGGGTCAACAGTTATGGTGGCCGCATACTGCCCACGGAAGCTGGTACCGGCAGGATTTCCAAACACGTTGAAGATGCTGCTTCCGCCAGGACCTACCATACGCCAGGTAAGGCCTTTGTCTTTTGAAACAAAAACACCACGCATTTGATTTTCTTTAAAAGCAGGTTGAGTACCATTGGCCACAAGCACTGCATAAAGAACATTGGGATCGGAAGGCGCGAATTCTACTTCAATGCGTCTGAGAGCAGTATTGGGCAAGCTATCTTTGCCACTGCCTGTTGACCTCAGCTTAAAACCATCAGCAGTACCATTGTCAGACACATAGAGTTGGTAATTAACAACTACTGCAAAAGAACCATCGGCAGAAATTTTCGCCTCGGTACCCAGTCCGCTAAGCTCCACGCCATTGGCTTTGGCCATAGTCCAGGTTTGCCCGCCATCTGACGAAAACTTTATGCCATTGTTGGTGGCAGCTACTACTTTGTTGTCACCGGCTGCAATCTTATTCACATACGACCATTCGGCATCGGGATTATTAAAGGTTCCCGGATTGGTGGAGTTTAATCTTGTAAAGCTATTGCCATCGGTTGATTTGAAAACACCCTGCCCAATAAACCCGTCAAATTTATTGTAGGTTCCTGTGGCAAAGTTTTCACCTGTTCCAACGTATATATCACCATTGGGTGCCTGCGACATAGTGCTCACATTCAAAACAAGTCCGCCGGTTTGAATTTGAGTCCATGTTAATCCACCGGTGGTTGATTTCCATACTCCTCCGGCCACGCTACCGGCGAAAATGGTTTTTCCGGT
>JAQVEI010000241.1 GCA_028697695.1 Lentimicrobiaceae bacterium | reverse complement strand
CGCGCAATTTCTATCGTTTCCTGGAGCGTTAACAGACGTTGAGCCTGTACTCCCGGGATAAATGTTGACCAAAACAGCACACAGAGAAGCGAATACAGGATTTTTGGTTTCATTGATGTTGTATTTAATGGCACCGATGGTGCTTATTCATAACGCAGGGAAGTTACCGGATCCTGAGATGCTGCTTTTTTGGCTGGCATATAACCAAAAAGAATGCCCACAGAGGCAGATACCCCAAAAGAAATAACTATAGAAATACCCGAAACAATGGTGAGTATGCCGGTAAGCTGCATAATTATTTTAGCAAGTGCCAGACCAAAAAATATACCGATTATTCCGCCGGTGAGGCTTATCATGGTAGCTTCACTTAAAAACTGAAAAACCACATCTTTGCGGGTTGCACCGGTAGCCATCCGAATACCTATCTCTTTGGTTCGCTCCATAACCGAAGCCAGCATAATGTTCATTATTCCGATGCCGCCCACGATAAGCGAAATGCTAGCTATGGCTCCCAACACTATGTTAAAAATGTCCTTGGTTCGCTGTTCCTGTTTGAGCAACAGCTCCGGAATTTTAATCTCGAAATCGTCCACCCCTGCATGTCGGCGTTCGAGCATACGCCTGATAATGTCAGATGTTGCACCGATGAGCTCCGTTTGACTCACCTTCACAACAATCTTATCTATTTGATTGGTGGCATCCTCATTACCATTGGCGGAAGTGCTGAATGATACCATCGCATCGCCCGAGCTTACCGTTGTGGTAGTGCTGCTGCCACGAATCATTGCGGTAGTAACCACCGAACGGTCGCGGTAACGCATGAGCAATGTTTGAATGGGCGTATATACCTGATTGTTGTAATCGGATATGCCCATATTCCCTGTCAATTCCTCTGAGACGGCTCTGTTTTGCAATACACCCACCACTTTAAGCCATATATTTCCGCTTTTAACATATCTGCCTATGGGGTCAGCCTTCGGGAATAGCTTTGTTTTGAGTGTAGCACCTAAAATGCAGACTGCCTTACCTTCAATCAGTTGGGCTTCATTAAACATCTCGCCCGATTCAAGGGTAAGGCTGAACACATCAAAGAAATCAGGAGTTACCCCGCTGATTTTACCATACGTGCTTACCCCCTCTGAAATAAGCACAGATTCGTAAATAACCTCGGGGCTAACCCTTTCCACTGAAGGAATGATAGATGCTATACTATGGGCATCGGACAGCGACAAGCCTGGAGAGTATTTTTCCGTAGATTTTTTACCTGCTGCACTTTCCTTAGCTGCTTCTTCCATTTGCGATTCAGCTTTGGGCAGGATGATGATGTTGTTGACCCCCACCAGTTTCATCTGATCAAGTATTTCCTGACGCGCTCCATTGCCGATAGCCAACATGGCAATAACCGCTGCTACACCAAAAATAATACCCAAAGCTGTGAGGATGGATCTGAACCTGTTGGCAAAAACCGCCTCAAGTGCTATGGAGAGTATGTAAAATTGACGTTGCATACATTAATGGATAGGCTCTCACAGTGATTTAAGTTTCCAGGAGGCTGCATTTTCAGGGGGTGAAAGATACACTTCATCGTTGTCAGCCAGTCCATTGGTAACTATAATCTGATTTTCGTTCGTAGCACCCGTGGTTATTTGTTGCCGGTATTGCCCATTGGCTTTAAATACATAGCTGATGCTGTCGGAAGTATGCACAGCTTCAATGGGCACATACAATACATCCGGAATCATCAGGGTATTGATGATGTTTTTGGTTGTCATGGCCGGACGAAGTATTGAATCGTATTCATTTACTTTTATTTTAACTTCAAACACTTTGGCATTGGAGTTGCGCAGTTGCTCACCAATATTGGCCACCTCAATCACTTCGCCGGTGTATTTACGATCGGGGAAAGCATCCACACCCACCTGCACTTTCTGACCTGTTTTCACCTTACTTATATCAATCTCATTAACGAAAGTACGGGAAATCATTTTATCGAGGTTTGGCAATGTGGCCACCACATTATCCCAGGAACTCATGGTTGAGCCGATGCCAATCTTTGAACCGTCCCAATTTCGTTTGTAGATGACCATTCCCTCTTTGGGGGCTTTCACGGTAAAACCATTCAGTACTTCCCTTATCTGCTCCAGCCGGCGCTGGGCCTGGGCATAGGACACTGCGACTTCCTGCATATTGGCATTGTTTTTTGCCGAGCGCAGTTTAAAATTTTTCTCCGCCTGCTCAAAAGCCCGTTGCGCCTTTTCCAGGTCGATTCTGGCCTGTCGCTGAGTGGCGGGTGGTTCATAAATTGATTGTTCCACTGTAATTTGCCGCTCTTCGAGGGCATAGCGCAGATTGATGAGCTCCTCACGTGCAGCCCGCATATCCATGGAAGTATCAAGCCTGGTTTTTATAAACTGCGACTCCAGCTTCTCAACTTCACCTTCCAGATCTTTCATTCGATTGGTAATCTCGGTACGATCCAATGTAGCCACATATTGCCCCGAATCCACTATAGTGCCTTCAGGAATAATATCGCTTATCTGAACCTGCCATATACGAACTTCACGAAGATTTGAAGGGCCAAGGATATTTTCGGAATTGGCAGCTTCCAGCTCCCCGCTGGTGGTTACATTTATATAGAAATCACCCGAAGTAACTTTTGAGATTACGGCCTGAGTTTGTTTCTCATTTCCCGAGAGATAAAAAACAATAGCTGCAGTACCCAGGATCAGAATCACGATAGTCAGCCATAATTTAGAACCTGATTTTTTAAATGCCATTTTCAATCAACAATTAATTGGATAAACCATTTTATACATAACGACAACTTCTCTTTTTTTATTGGAAGAATAACCAATAATTATTCAAGCAATTCATTCACAATAGCCTCAACACTTATACCTTCGGCCTCGGCTTTATAGTTTCGCACCAAACGATGTCTTAAAATGCTTGTAGCCACGGCCTTTACATCTTCAATATCGGGAGAATATTTACCATTAATGGCTCCATGGCATTTGGCACCCAGTATGAGGTATTGCGAGGCCCTTGGTCCGGCGCCCCAGGTAAGGTATAGATTGGCCCAGGGGTGTGCATCGGGCGTACCCGGCCGCGACCTGGCCACCATTTTCACCGCATATTCATACACGTTATCGGGCACCGGAATTCGCCGGATAAGGCTTTGAAAATACATTATTTCTTCGGCACTTAAAACAACCTCCGGCATAACGATTTTACCGGTAGTCGTATTTTTAACCACATCAACTTCCTGCTCAAATGAAGGATAATCGAGCCAGATATTGAACATAAACCTGTCGAGCTGAGCTTCGGGCAAAGGGTAGGTTCCCTCCTGCTCTATGGGATTCTGAGTAGCCAGCACAAAGAAAGGCTCTGACAAGCGATGGCTCTCACCGGCAACCGTAACAGCTTTTTCCTGCATGGCTTCAAGCAAAGCCGACTGAGTTTTAGGCGGGGTGCGGTTTATCTCATCGGCAAGGATGATATTGGCAAATACGGGACCTTTTAAAAAGCGGAAACGGCGGTTCTCGTCCAGTATTTCCGTTCCCAGAATGTCGGAAGGCATAAGGTCGGGAGTGAATTGAATGCGGCTGTACTTAAGCCCCAATGAGCGGGCTATAGTATTGACCATCAATGTTTTGGCCAAACCCGGCACGCCTACCAGCAAGGCATGACCCCGGCTGAATATGCAAATCAATACATCCTTAATCACGGCCTGCTGGCCCACAATAGTCTTTCCAATTTCGGCAGTAAGCAAACGATACTTTTCACCAAAAGCATCTATGGCTTCGACATCCGATTTATAATCCAACATAGTTTAATTTCTTCAGTTTATTGAATACTCCAGTTATGCTCAAAATTACAATCCTGAAAAGCTTCACCAATTCTAAAGTATGTAGAGGTGATCTTTTCAGTAATCCATTTATTAATTACATCTGCCTGCTTTTTGTTCAGTGCCCATTGCTGTATGGTACTATAATCATCTTTCAGATTGGCGCGATGAGGTTCTGTGCGCGATTTGAGCATATATATATTCAGGGTTTTGTTTTGATCTTCATCCTCCGATTGCAGCGGACGCGATATCTCACCCACTTTCATTTTTTCGATAACAAAAAACAATCGTTGGTCCATTTGTCCCGCGGTAAAAGTGGTGGTGCCGGTGTTGGGGTTAACCATCAAGGCATCATTGATTTTGCCGGGGTCGTCTGAAAACTTGAGGGCTGCTTCTTCAAAAGTCATATCTCCATTGCGCACCAGGTTGGCAATGCTATCCAGGGCAGTTGAAGCCGCAGCGATATCGGCATCCGATACTTTTGGACGGAACAGAATATGGCGGGTATTGATGAGCTGACCCCTTCGGTCGATTAGTTGAATGATGTGGTATCCTGCCTGTGTTTTGATGATTTCAGAGATATCGCCTTTTTCCAGCCCAAAAGCTGCTGCCTCGTATTCGGGAAAGAGCTGACCGCGGCCTACATATCCTATTTCTCCGCCCTTTTTGGCCGAGCCGGGGTCTTCGGAATAGAGAGTAGCCAGAGCGGCAAAATTCTCACCTTTCATCAAACGCTCCCGCAGAGATTTTAACCGCTCGCGCGTGGCATCGAGTTCCTCTTTACTTATGACCGGCTTTTTTACGATACGGGCCACCTTATATTCTGTTTCCAGCAAAGGAATACTGTCTTTGGGAATATCATTAAAGAAACTTCTTACCTCGGAAGGTGTAATTTTAACATCGCGTATCAGGTT
>JAQVEI010000240.1 GCA_028697695.1 Lentimicrobiaceae bacterium | reverse complement strand
ATGGTGAGTGGTGTAAACGAGGAACCGCTTCAAATTCCGGCCAATGGGGGTACGGCTGTACTGCCCTTGTCTATCGCGGTGAACTTTAAAGAAGCGCTTCAGGGTAAAAGTGGCGAAGCCATTGCAAACTTCGGGCTTAATCTGGCGGGAGCGGGCAATCGCCCCACCCGCATTACCTTAAAAGCAAAACCTACGGTTGTGGTTCGTGGTCAATCCATTGCTTATCCGGGATATATTACCATCAACAACGATTTTACTTCACGTTAAAATTAACACGCCCTGGCTTAGCCGGATATTTTAACCACTTTTCGGCCTCTTATTTCTCCTTTCAGTATTTTACTGATGTTTTCAGGTAAGGCATCAAGTGAAACCACTTCTGCAATTTTTTCAAGTGATTCGGGCTTCCATTCGCCACTTAACTTTTCCCAGATTTGTTTGCGCAGGGGCATGGGGCAGGTAGCAGAATCTATTCCTAATAAGTTGACACCGTTCAGAATAAATGGAAATACGGTTAGGGGCAATTCATGCGATGATGCATTACCGCAAACGGCAATATTCCCATGCCGCATGCAGGCGCGTGCAGCAGTAGAGAGATAGTTGCCGCCAACCGTGTCGATGGCTCCTGCCCAGCGTGTTCGGAGCAGCATTTTGCCGGATAGATCATTTACCTGCTCGCGTGGGATAATTTCGGAAGCTCCCAGCTCCGTAAAGTATGCTTTTTCATGGTGTTTGCCGCTGGCAGCTATTACCGTGTAACCTGCCCTGGAAAGAATGGCAATAGCAAGGCTGCCCAGGCCGCCACCGGCTCCGGTTACCAGCACCGGGCCATTGTCGGGATGTTGCCCGTTTCTTTCCATCATGGCCAGCGCCAGGCCAGCGGTAAAGCCGGCAGTTCCGAGCATCATGCTTTCCAGGCTGCTGAGTTTTTCCGGCAGCGGCATTACCCATGAGGCCGGTACCCGTATGTATTCTCCAAATCCGCCAAAAGTGTTCATCCCCAGATCATAGCCGCATGCCAATACTTTGTCGCCCGGCCGAAAACCAGCTACTGCAGAAGTGACCACTTCTCCACAGGCATCAATACCGGGTGTGTGGGGATAGTGGCGGGTTATGCCCCTGTTGCCACTTGCTGACAAGGCATCCTTGTAGTTTAAGGAAGAATATTTTACCTTTATCAATACTTCATTTTCAGCTAAAGCTGAGAATGGAAGCATTTTTACCATGTACTTGAATTCTCCGTTCTCATTTTCTTCAGCAACAAGTGCTCTGTATTGGTCTTTCATAATACCGGTCATTATGTTGAAAAACTTACTTCTCTTTTTTGAGGTATTCCAGCCAGCTCATCTTTAAATAGTCGCCATCACCATAAAAATGAAGCACTGGCAACAGCGTTTCCGCCTTTTGATATCCCCTTAGTTTGTGCGTCCAGTCTGAATGCTTATCCAATATAACATACGAAGGGTACAATCGTTCGTTTTTGAGTAAGGCTGACGCCAACTCATGCGTGGATTTGGCCTTATCGGGATGCGGATTTACAAAGTCCTGCTCTTTAAAACGAATCGCCTCTTTTTGTTCAGCATTCAATTTTACGGCATAATACTTTTTGTTGATATATTTCACTACCTCGGGATCGGTGAAGGTTTCCTTATCCATTTTTTTGCACCATCCACACCAGTCGGTATAAATGTCAACTAAAATCATTTTGGGCTTCTTTTGGTTTAGGGTGATGGCTTCTTCAAAACTAATCCACTTGATGGAGGGCCCTTCTTTGGAAGAGGAGGTTGATTCCTGTGCATACAGGCCGGTGTATAAAGAAAAGATGAAAAACAGCAGCAGCCTCTGCCCGTAATGTGTTGATTTCATAAAATGATATTATTGGATTTCACATTCAAAGATAAATGAATTGTTTGTTTGTTGATTAAAACAAAATGAATACCGGTAGTTTCCGGCAGGCCCGGGACTCCATTTTGAGGCGTAGGCAGTGACACTAAAGTCCCTGGTGAACAGGGATATTATTCTTTATGTCGTTCTATTTCCCTGCGTATATCTTTAGTTTTCAAGGTCTCCCGCTTGTCGTAAAGTTTCTTGCCCCTGGCTATTGAAATATTTAGTTTTGCAAGGCCTTTTTCGTTGATAACCAAAGAGGTGGGAATAATGGTTAGTCCTTTTTCGCGGGTTTTGGTAATTATTTTTCGGAGCTCACGGCGGGTGAGCAATAATTTGCGGTCGCGTTTTGGTTCGTGATTGGCATATGTTCCATAGGTATATTCGCTGATGTGCATGTTTCTCACAAAAAGCTCATCACCCTCAAATATGCAAAAAGCGTCGGTTAGACTTGCTTTCCCCTCGCGTATGGATTTAATTTCGGTGCCGGTAAGTACTATGCCTGCTGTAAATTCTTCTGTGAGATAGTACTCAAAACCTGCCCGTTTGTTTTTAATGATCATTCCCGCTGCCATAAGTATATTTTAAGGCATGCAAAGATAATCATTTCAGAAAACTGACCATAGAACTCATGTTGGTTTGTTGGAAAGAACTGCGTAGGCAGCAGTATCATAAATATCCATAGTTTTCAAGGGTAAAAATCAATATATAGCACAAAATAAATGCAATAACCGGAGCGATGAGCCACATCAAAAAGAATTTTTTTACTTCGGTTTTTTTGAAAATATTCCTCGGACCCAGCTTTGCTACCCCAATTCCCAAAATAGCGGCAACGTTTAGTTGAACCAGTGATGAAGGAATTCCTTTGGTAACCGATGCGAGCAATAATAAGCTGGCCGATACAAACGATATGATTATGGCTTCGAACTTGCCAAACAGCACGATCTCCTTGCCTGTATTTTCAAGAATTTTATTGCCAAACACAGAGCTGCCGATACCAAAAGCCGGAGCTATCATAAATACTGAAAAAATCAACAGCAAATTGTAACCTTTTTCATCAGTTATACCCAACTCATTGGCGGTCATTGAAGCGATTGGACCTGCTGCGTTGGCTACATTGTTTGAACCTATCGAAAAAGCCACATACAATGACATCATTACAATGAGGGTATTGAGCACCGGTTTCCGGTTTATCATACTCGACCTTGAAATGGTTAAACCCCGGCGCCGCATGGGACGGTAAATGTATTTCCCCATTAAATAACTCAAGAAAAAAGCAATAACAGGTAAAATAAACCATGCAGGAATAATTTCAGCAAAAAGTTTTTGTGGGTTCCCCTGGTTAAAATAGGTAGCAGCAGCCATTACGGCCAGTACGGTTGACTGACTGGTTGACTGTGGGATACCGGCAATGTTTGCAATTAATAATGAGATGGCTACCGAAAATAAAATAACAGAAACCAATGGAAGATTCATTAATGAAGGGTCGATAAGATCTTTACCAATGGTGGCTGCAGTTTGTTTGCCGGCAATAATTGCGCCCAAAAAAACCATAATACCGAACAACCCAGAGATGGCACTTTTTTTCAGTACACCCGATCCATAGGCTGCTGAAAAGGCCGGACCCGTTCCACTTCCCCCCATGGTTATGGATAAAAACAAGCCAATGATAAATGGGATTACAAAATATCCAAGCAGAGAGGTTGGTAACATTTTATATAAGGATTACCTGAAATGAATGTAGTTTTTAGACGTACAAATATAAGATGGATAAATATATCTTCCAATTATTTCATAAATATTTGAGTTTAACTTAAAAATTTTGAATTTATTGGCAGGGTTAATTTAACTTTGTTATTAAAGAACTATCCAAATGCCATGAAAAGGAAATTAATCTACTCTTCTATAGCCATTCTCATGCTGGTCATTATCGCGGGAATAGTTATAATTAATCCGTTGTTGCCTATAATTACCGGTTATGCAGCCAAAAATCTCGCTTCAGACGTATTCGTTTCCCACCGTAATGTGGGCGATGTGGAATCTCTTGACCTGAATTTTTCCTTTATCCGGTTTACCTCCAATGAAGTGGATACCATTAAGCAAGAGGTTGTAAGTCGTTTTTTATGGGGGAAATCAACGGCCATCTATCGCCAGGGTTTTGGGTGCACTTTGATTCGTGATGTTGACAAAAAATCATTAAAGGAGGTAAAGTATCCCATTAGCTCAACTTCGCCTGATTTCGCCGATATTGTGGGCTGGCCAATGGGTAACCGGCTGACTGATTCAATTAAAAACCTTTCGCTAAAGCCATTGGAACAAATTGCTGACAACCTTATTGAAAAGCAGCACTATGGCGGCTATGCATTTTCGTTTTTGGTGCTTCATAAAGGTGTCCCTATTTTAGAAAAATACAATAAGGGCATAGGCCCCAATACCAGGCTGCTGTCATGGTCAATGGCGAAAAGTTTTACCTCCGCGCTTACGGGCATAATGGTTATGGATGGGAAGTTGGACATTCACCAGCCTGCAGCTATTTCGCAATGGCAAGAAGATGAACGTAAGAATATTACCATCAATGATTTGTTGCAGATGCAGAGCGGTTTGGAATGGAATGAGGAGTATGGCAATCGTTCGGATGTGACGGTGATGCTTCACGAAACGGCCGACTTCGCCGCTTATGCTTTCAACAAACCTCCGGCATTTTCGCCTGGTACGCATTGGTACTACTCATCAGGATCAACAAACATCATTAATTACCTGATGCGTAAAGTGTTTCATAACGATAATGACTATTATTCCTTTGCCGCGGAACGTCTGTTTAATAAAATTGGTATGTCCGGTGCTGTTTTTGAGACAGATGCCTCGGGTACCCAGGTTGGATCCTCCTATATATATGCCACTACCCGCGACTAT
>JAQVEI010000239.1 GCA_028697695.1 Lentimicrobiaceae bacterium | reverse complement strand
GGCAGATGCGCGCAAAGCCGTGGGTATGTTTACTCAGGATAGTATCAATGTGCCCATATTGGGTCTTATCGAAAATATGTCGTGGTTTACACCTGCTGAATTGCCCGAAAATAAATATTACATCTTCGGCAACGAGGGTGGAAAAAGACTGGCTCAGGAATACAATATACCGTTGTTGGGACAAATTCCCCTGGTGCAGGGTATATGTGAATCCGGTGATAAGGGTAACCCCATAGCACTTGATGTTACTTCACCTGTATCAGAGGCTTTCCGTGTATTGGCAGAGCGCACTGCACAACAAGTGGCTATTCGTAATGCCACCCAAAAACCTACCGAAAAGGTACAAATGAAATCCTAATCTTTATCATAATATACACAAATGGACAGAGACACTTTAACCATAAAGGTTAAAAATGTAATAGAGCAGCTCCGGCCTTACCTTCAGGCCGATGGTGGCGATATCAGCTTCCTGGAACTGACCGATGACAATGTTGTAAACGTTGAATTGCATGGCGCCTGCGGCTCATGCCCTTACAGCCGGATGACCCTGAAAAATGGTGTGGAAGATGCTATGAAAAGAGTGTTGCCGGAAATAAAGTCGGTAGAAGCCGTTAACATATAAACTGCGGGCAATTCATCCAAAGATAACTGCTCAGTCAATACCGGCATAAGTTATCCATGGAGTAGTGTAACGGGCTTATCTAAATTTCATTCAGATTGTCCGTTACAATGGC
This sequence comes from Lentimicrobiaceae bacterium, assembly GCA_028697695.1. Classification (GTDB taxonomy): domain Bacteria; phylum Bacteroidota; class Bacteroidia; order Bacteroidales; family Lentimicrobiaceae; genus Lentimicrobium. The sequence continues at coordinate 4,065 of JAQVEI010000239.1, read as the reverse complement.
TTTTCCCCATCGGTGAAAAATAAGTGAATCAGATTGTTGGCCTATCAGCCTGAAAATCAAATCCCGGATTTAATATTTTGCAACCAACGGCATTTTGCGGCCCTGGCCAAATGCTTTGGATGAAACCCTAAGCACCGGTGGCGCCTGATACCTCTTCCACTCGTTTGCATTTACCATTCTGAGTATGCGTTTTACCATTGCCGGTTCAAAACCCTGGCTGATGATGGCATTTTCATCCCGGCTGAGTTCTATATACTGATAAAGGACTTCGTCAAGCAGGGAGTAATCGGGTAAGGAATCACTGTCTTTTTGGTCGGGTCGTAATTCAGCAGATGGCGGTTTTATGATGGTATTCAATGGAATAATTTCTTTATCGCGATTGATATAACGGGCCAATTCATAAACCCGGGTTTTGTATACATCGCCAATTACCGATATACCGCCACACATATCACCATATAGGGTTCCATAGCCTACTGCACTTTCGCTTTTGTTGCTGGTATTGAGCAGGATATAGCCAAATTTGTTGGACATGGCCATAAGTATAAGCCCTCTTAACCGCGCCTGTATATTTTCTTCGGTAACGTCAAAAACAGTGCCCTGTAATATCCCGTCCATGCTGTTGCGTATGCTGTTGAAGCTTTCGCTGATGGGTATAATATCATAAGCGCTCCCCAGGGTTTGAGCCAGTTGCACGGCATCATCAATGGAATGCCCGGTGGAATAAGGTGAAGGAAGCAATACGGCATGAACATTCTCTGAACCCAGGCTTGTGGCAGCTAAAGCCATGACCACGGCAGAATCCAATCCGCCGGAAAGCCCGAGTATAGCTTTGCTAAAACCGGATTTCTTGAAGTAATCGCTTATGCCACAAACCAAAGCGTCGTGAATGAGCCAGGTAATCGTTTCATTGTCAGGCGGCTGGGGTGGGATAGACTCAGGCCTCCCATACCAGCTTTCATCTATTTCAATGACTTTTAAATCCTCAGCAAAACCAGCAAGTTGCACTCTTGGGTGGCCTCCGCTGTCCACGGCCATTGAATTGCCATCGAAAATAAGATCCGCATTTGCACCGGTCTGATTTACATAAATGATGGGTAGCTTTAGTTTTATGGCCTGGTTATAAAGCACTTCGGCCCGCTTAAATGGTTGCAGGTCATGAAATGGGGAAGCAGCGATATTGATAATCAATTCCGGAGACTGCTGCATCAGGCAATCAATGGGGGTGTTGCTATAAAGCGGCAACCTGCCTGTATCCCAAATATCTTCGCAAATGGTTATGGCCATCCGCTGTCCATTTATTTCGATGGTGCTACATTGTGAGGCAGGTTCAAAATAACGGGGCTCATCGAATACGTCGTAATCTGGCAGCAGGCTCTTATGTACCGTTTGTAGTACTCTGCCTTCTGACAATATCCAGGCAGAATTAAACAACCGTTTTCCGTGGTGGGCTTCATTGCGTGAGGGGGCGCCCACGATGGCTGTAATACCTTTGCATTCTGCGGCAATAGACAGCATATGTCTTTCTACAGCTTCCATAAAACCCTCATAATTAAGCAAGTCGAGCGGTGGATAACCGCTAAGAGCCAATTCAGCGAATACCACTAACCCGGCCCGGAGCTCAAGAGCGCGGCGTATGGTTTGCTTAATTTTGAGCGTGTTCTCAGCAAAATTGCCGATCGAGTAATTAAGCTGGGCGAGAGCAATCTTCATGTAGTTTAAATTGGCAGATGGAGTTTATTAAAACATTAGGGCAACAGCCAGTTCAATAAAGTTGGGAATACCCTCATGGCCTAATGCAGGATTAACTTTGTTTTTGCCTTTCAGCACGTCGGTAAAGCCATTGTTGAAATGAACACCTACTGAGATAAAGGAGCTGTTGTCCAGGGGAACATCCACACCTGCGCCCACTATCATACTCATTTTCATCAGATGGGTTTCGTCCGAAACCTTAATAAATCCGGTTTTGTCAACAATTTTTCCCGGTATAGTCATTATATCGCGCGCACTGGCATTCAAACGCACCGAAAGGCCAACACCTACCATCCCGTATATCCGGTATCCGTTCATCTCGTTGGTTTTCATCTTTATGGTGGCTGGTATCTCAATGTATTTCAATCGGTAACGACGCTCTACTGTTCCGGCATCATAATTCAACATGTCGGGATAAGAAAGATCTCCACCATGGAAGTTAAAGTTAAATCCTGAACTGAAGGCATAATTGCGGGCAAAATAAAAGTCAGAAACCATGCCCCAGGCGATGCCCGGGCGTACTCCCGTCGAATTATAATCCTTTTGATTGCTTTTGAGCCAACCCATATTGGGTGAAAGCTTAATGCCCAGCTCAACAGATTTATATTGAGCGGAAGCAGGTTGATGCAATGCGAAGGCGAGGCCTAACACAAGCAACAGTAAAAAAATTCTTTTCATAAGATATATTTTTGATAATGGTTGTATGGATGTAATCTTTGGTAAAAATACCTGATTTAAACCAAACAAAAGTTTTTTAACAAATAATTAAGCGCATTTATACTACATATGTAAACTTTGGCGTTGACCTTTTGTTTAAATTTAACATATAAAACGAGATTATTATGAAAAAACCTGTGTTGTTCCTATTATTTATTGGTTCTGCATTCCTGGCTCAGGCGCAATTGGTGTCCTCTTTCACATTCGGTCCAAAGATTGGAGCTACTTTTTCGAAATTCAACATTCAGGAAGAGCAAATAAAGGATGAGTTTAAAACCACTTTTCATTACGGCGTTTTCGTACGAATGGGCGAAAGTGTTTACTTTCAGCCTGAACTAAACGTGATGACCCGCAATGCAAACCTGGAAAGCAATAACCAAAACGGTACCATCAAAATGACTTCGCTCGATGTGCCGCTGCTGCTGGGCGTAAGGGTAATTAATCTGGAGTTGCTTAACATACGTGCCATGGCAGGACCGGTGGGTTCATTAACGGTCAACAAAAAAATCAATGTGTCAGACATTGATCTGGATCTTAAAAAAGGTGATTTAAAAAATATGAACTGGGGATTGCAATTTGGAGCCGGGGTGGATGTATTGATATTTGCACTGGACCTCAGGTATGAAATCGGACTTAATAATGTTTCAACATTGAATAATTTCGATTTTAAAAATAATATGTTTACCGTGGCACTGGGCATAAAGCTTATGTAGCACTGTAAGTTGATATGCATCACTCAATAAAAGGATATGTTGTATCTCAGCAAAATACGTCCTTTGTGCTGTATGTCTATTTTTTTGAGAGAGTTTGAGCAGTCAGCAAACGGATATGTAAATCAAAAAAGTTTGTAAAGCCATATTTTCAATGCTGTCAGGCAGGTGCTTGTTTTTAATCGGTTTCTGCAATGGATAATATCTCAGCTTGCATCCGATAGCAAAAACAGGCATCATCAACCAAATTTAAAGAACATTCAAAGCATTTCAGTCCATCAAATCAGCGAGTTAATTTCCGTGGCTGAGTTGCCGGAACCATCAAACCAAACCACTAATTCCTTATTATACGGAGCTGGTGGTTTGGTTTTTCATTTATAACATTATACCGCAGCGTCACTAATGTGTACCGGAAAAAACATAAACATTTGATAGGGTTATGCTAAGGAAGATGGCTCCATAGATGATAATTCCCTGAGCTAAGCTCTTTTTTACAACTTAAAATAAAACCTTTCCTTATTTTTGCCTGTACAAGGTGTCCGGATTTTTTACATCATAAAACATATAAAGATGAAATCAAATATAAACCTGCTGTTAGCTATTGTTATTCTGGCTTCGTGCAGTGGCAAGGTAAAGAAAGTGAACCATCCCGGTGATTCAATGATTCACCGTTATGAAGTTGCTCTTTTTTCGCTGGATATGGATAATTTTAAGGCAGAACTCGAACAGATTGCACCTGAATACCGGATATTTTTGGGTGAGCGGTATCTTGAGCCGGCTGCTGTTGATCAGTTAAAAGCGTTTGTCGCTGATCAGCAAAACCGTGAAGTATACCAGGAGGTAATGCAGGAGTATCCGGAACTGAACGAAATTTCACAGGCATTGT
>JAQVEI010000238.1 GCA_028697695.1 Lentimicrobiaceae bacterium | reverse complement strand
ACGGGCGATGGTTAACAAGGGTTGTCCATTTTCAAGGGTAATTAAATTCTCTGTACCTACGCCTTCGGTAAGAATAAAGCGTTTGTTGATTACCGGTAAATCCACATTGTCGCTACCCAGGCTGCCATGATCAAACACACCGGCGAACAGCTCATGCCTGGTGTTGAGGTTTTTCACCTGAATCCGGGATGAGTCACTCAGGCCATATCCATTGATATTCAATGCATGGGTGAGGGCATTGAGCGCTTCGGGCGAAGCCTGCAAGTCGGGGAAAACCAATAAGCTGCCACCATTTTCTACAAAACGGCTTATTTCGCTGATGGCCCCTGTGGTAAGTGAAGTTAAGCCATTTAACACTATCAGCCTGTAGCTGCTCAGCGTGGAGTAGTCCAACTGCTTTATAGAGGCGTTGGACAGGGAGATCACTGAGTCCAGTGCAAAAACGCCATAGAGGTATGGGTTGGGCTCCTCAAAGTTAATTATCAATGCCGGGATATGGTCAGATACTTTAAACGAAAAGTAATAGTTGTCATCGAAAGTTACCGGAAAATCGCTTATCTCCGCCCGGCCTTTAAAAACGCCGGCCGTATCGCTTCTGAAAGAAAGGGTAGTGGTAGCCGACCCTGAAGCCGGAATATCAATGGCTGCCACAGAACGTTGGGTGTGATTTATCCAAAGCTTAAGCGGAATTTTTTCCAGGTCATTGTTACCTGTATTCCTTATGCGCAGATGCAGTGTAGCAGTTTGTCCCTGTCGCAACAGCGGATTTTCAAACCATAGTGTATCTATGGTTAGGTTCTGTTGATTCTCCGCCGCAACGGGAACCAGAAATACCGGATAATCGGAGGAGTCAGGAAGCTGTTGCAGAAGTGTACTTTGCTGAAAATCTGAAATGATATAGGCTGACTTCGCGGAGGTTTTCTGGGTGCGCAGCAATTCATTCTGACGCGTAACAATCTGGTTCAGATTTCGGTAGGATGCAGATAGCTTTATGTCTCTGAGCATTTCGATAAATTCGTCACGGGAGAAGAAGCGCTGATACCTTCCATCAAAATCATTGGTAAGCAATTGAAATCTGTCGTCGGGAGCATAGGCTGAAGCAACTTCTTTGGCCAGGTTTCTGGCTTCGTCAAGTAACCTGCCATTTTTGCCTGTTGATTCCATACTGAAGGAATTATCGACAAACACGCTAATCGATTGTACCCCTTGCAACCGGGCACCTGAAGAAGCTGGTATGTATGGTTGGGCAAATGCCATTACCAGGCTGCTGATAACTAAAATTCGGGCAGCAAGAACAAGCAAATGCAATAACCTGGATTGTTTTTTGGTGCGTCTTTCTAACTGTTGCAGAAAACGTACATTGCTGAAATAAACCTTGCGGTATCTGCGGAAATTGAAAAGATGGATAGCTATGGGTATAGCTATGGCCAATAACCCAAATAAGACGAAAGGATGAATGAGTTGCATATTTGCTTCGTGGCAGGGCAGTTTATAATAGAATGCAAATTTAATAAAACAAACGCATCTATGCTAAGAAAAGGAAGTTTGACGACATAAAAAAACCTGCCCATCAGGCAGGTTCACGGTAGATTTGAACGAGTAATGTTAGCTGAAAACCAGAAATGTTTCGTTAAATTCACACGATATATCATGAAACTGCGCAGTCTTCTTTTTTGCCAGCATCATGAAAGTTTCCTTTAGCTCCTTGTCAGGGGATTGATTGGCCAATTCAGTAAAAAGCATTTTTGAAAGCTGGGCTCTTCTCAGGGCCATGATAAGTGTTTGCAGATATCCGTAAGCTTCTTTGTGATGGCACTGTGCCTTTTCAATTTGTTCTTGAAACGGTAGTGAACTGAATGGTTGACGGATAAAAACCGGCCTTTCGATTAATATCTTGCTTAGGGTGGCTATCTGAGCAAATTCGTTGCGTGAAAACCCTGCAAACTGTTTGCGAATTAGCGAATTGCGGGCCTGATTTGAGAAATTGTCAAAGAACTCAGCACATTCTGAAGCGGAACTGATGGCAAAATTTATGGCCTGCCCAATTGTAGTGAAGGTTTTCATGAGTGAGGTTTTAGTTTTTATCCTGCTGTATATTTATATATGTCATTTTTGGGCTGAAGTAACCTGTTTTTTCAAAATTTTTTTAATAATTCTTTACCAATTCAATAATTTGAATAGATGTATGATTTGAATTTCCGGCAGCTTATAGCATACAAAAAACCCCGCTATCAGGGCGGGGCTTTTGTATCAATGAATATAGGGTGTCTTATACTACTCCCTGATCCAGCATAGCGTTTGCTACCTTTAGGAAACCGGCTATATTGGCACCTTTCACATAGTTAACATATCCATCTTCCTGCTTGCCATAGGTAATGCACTGCTCATGAATATTTTTCATGATTTGATGCAGACGCATATCTACTTCTTCTGCAGTCCAGCTCAGCTTCATGGTGTTTTGAGTCATTTCAAGACCTGAAGTTGAAACACCACCAGCGTTTACGGCCTTACCGGGAGCAAAAATGATTTTGTTGTCCAGGAATGCATTTACAGCTTCGGGAGTACACGGCATGTTAGCAACCTCTGCAACTATGGTTACTCCGTTGTTAATCAAGTTGTTGGCATCTTCAAGGTGGAGTTCGTTTTGCGTTGCGCAGGGCATAGCTACGTCACACTTTACTTCCCATGGACGCTTGCCAGCGTAGAAAGTAGAACCGGGGAACTTATCGGCATATGGCTTAACGATGTCCTGATTTGAGGAGCGCAGTTCAAGCATATAGTCTATTTTCTCTCCTGAAATTCCATTGGGGTCGTGGATATATCCGTCGGGACCTGAAATGGTGAGCACTTTACCACCCAGTTCCGAAATCTTGGATGCAGCACCCCAGGCTACGTTACCGAAACCGCTCAGACAGAATGTTTTGCCGGCAATTTCCATATCGTGGGCTTTAAGCATCTCCTCAACAAAGTAAACGCCGCCAAAGCCGGTTGCTTCGGGACGTAAAATGCTTCCGCCCCAGTTTCTGCCTTTTCCGGTTAAAACGCCGGTATGTTCACCAACCAATTTTTTGTACATGCCATACATGTATCCGATTTCGCGTCCACCTACACCAATATCTCCGGCAGGTACGTCAGTTTCCGGACCAATTATTTTCCACAATTCCAACATAAAGGATTGGCAAAAACGCATAATTTCACCATTCGACTTGCCTTTGGCGTTGAAATCACTGCCGCCTTTTCCACCACCCATAGGCAGTGTAGTCAGGCTGTTTTTGAATATCTGCTCAAAGCCCAGGAACTTAAGAATGCTAAGATTCACGCTGGGATGGAAACGCAAACCTCCCTTGTAAGGGCCAATGGCGTTGTTGAATTGCACACGGTAACCAAGATTCACCTGAACCTTGTTGTTGTCATCAACCCAGGGAACCCTGAAGGTTAAAATTCTGTCGGGCTCAACAAGACGTTCAACGATGCTTGCCGATTCAAACTGTGGATTCTGGTTGTAAATCTCTTCTACGGATTCCAGAACTTCGCGTACTGCTTGCAAGTACTCAACTTCTCCCGGATGTTTTTGCTCCAGGTCGGTCATGATTTTTTCCAAATTCATCTTGTGGATGTTAAGGTAATTATTTATTTATTTAAAAGCTTTTACGCCTAATTGTGGTACAAATTTATGCTATAAAAATCGAGATTTCCAAATTAAAACATTACTTTATTTTTTTTATGCCCTCACTTGCGGCCATAATTGTAAATCCTTGATATAAAATAATGTATCAATACGTATCGGCATACAACCAATTGCGCGTTAAGGGCTTTAACATCTAATGGGATCAAATACGTTATTGTCATGAAAAATTAATAATTAACTACCTTTTCAATGCGGTCATCCTTAAAAAAAGTTTCTCTTTTCAAAGTTCCCCCGGGTAAATACTCCTTTTCGGTACCGTTACGCATATTGTTCTGATAAGGTGTTTCGACCCACACGCTGCCATCGGGGTGAAAGGCTCTGTGCAAACCCGCTCCATGCGAATAATTGCCTTCACCAATCAACAAGCCATACTCATTGAAGTATACCCATTTTCCATCAAACATTCCCCGCTCATAATTTCCTTTGATCATCACATTTCCATTGGCGTGATATTTTTGATATGCCCCATGAAGAGTGTCGTTCAGGTAATTTTTTTCATCTATAAGTGTGCCTTGCTGATCCCAGCTAAGTGATCTGCCTGTTTTGCGGCCATCTGTATAATTCTCAAGAGACTCCCGCTTGCCGTTGAAATACCAGCGAATGACTTCGCCGTGTTCTTTGCCATCTTTATAGTCAATTTGTAACTCTTTTTTGCCATTTGGATAATACCATATGCTCCTGCCATGTGGCGTTTTGCCTTTAAAGTGTTGCTCTGACTTTAAGGTGCCATCGGTATAATATTCCTTATCTGTCTGCTTGCATGAAAAAAGAGAAAGTATGGCAGATAAGAGCAAAAGAATACGGGAAGATGATTTTAAGTAATGCATTTAATATCAATTGTTTTAAGGTTGGATGTATAGTTTTTCTATACACAGTCCACGTAAAAGTATTGGTTCATTAGCCGGATTCCACAAGTATGCTTTTAGCTTATGCTCATTCAATTCACCCGCGGGTACATCAATGGTAAGCTGTACCCGGCTCCATTCGTTTTTCTTCACAAAGTATTCAAGCCTGGAACCCGCCCAAAAAACTGTTTCCTGAGGATTGTGTGTGGAAAAGGTTAACACTGCACGCGTGGTGTCAAATGCTGCATTCACCAGCGCGCTAATACG
>JAQVEI010000237.1 GCA_028697695.1 Lentimicrobiaceae bacterium | reverse complement strand
GCCGGCCCCAATTCCATATCCGGCAATAAAGCTTTGTTTGTTGACTCGTTATAGAAAGCGGAGGTATCAATTATGAAACCCTGAGCCTGTATCCGACCGGCAAATGGGTGCATACCCAGCAACAAAGCCAAAGTTAAGAATGCAAATCTTTGATAATAAACTTCAGGCATAACATATCCATTAGAAGCATGCAAAAATAAGCATTCAAATTCATGATGCTCTTTTAAAACCCGGCTTTAGCGGTTACAGGCTGTTAAAAATTGTTAAGGAAAGCCAAAGCATGCGCCCCCTTAAAAGAGATAGGGCCACCTTTTGAGTGACCCTGCCTGATTAACGGTTGAAAATCTAAAACATTAGAAGCTGATGTCAACACCAATGGCAGCAGTAAAATTGGTGCGGTTGTATGTCTCTGTGTAGGCCTGGTTTTTACCTTCCACGGCTGGGAAATCACGGGTATCTTCCAGATAAAAAGTATTCAATGCACCCAGGTTTACAGCAATTTTTTCGGTAGCCATAAATCGCAGGCCGCCGCCAATACTGTTGGTGGAAAGGCTATGACTGAGGTCCGATTGATAAATATCCATTACGCCCGTTTGTGTTCGCAGATAACCCAGGCTTATCAGCCATTTATCATTTAATTCATACTCAGCGCCCAATCCAACTTCAAAAAAGTTATTATCTATTACCTTATCATTTTTAACAAATTCTCCGTTTAGCTTTTTACCATATTCAGCGCCTTTGTCGAAATAATAATGTAGTCCGGCACTCAGCCGCAATTTCGCCGTGGCATCATATCCGGCACCAATTGAAAGCATGGAAGGCATATCGCTGGGAGTTTCTGCTTTATCCGGATACAAGCCGGTATCGTCGGTTTTTGTGCTGTTTGTGACTTTAATACTGGCTTTATGTTCATATTTAAGACCAATATTCAGCCGTTCAAATTTCAGACTGGCTCCAATAATGGGTACAATGCCAGTACCTGTCTGCTCTGTATCCACAGTTTTATCGGCCGTAGCTACGGCATTGGCCGACATGGCACTTTGCTTCGCCTGAAATTCAGGGGTGGCAAGCGCGTATGCACCCTGTATCTGAGCCAAGTTAAGCGTCATTGGATCAGTATTGGGATCAATAAGTGTAAACCCTCCGGCTATGGACTGCACCATCTCTGCAGTTAAAAACCCCTGCTGTCTGGCTTGTTCAAGCGTTAAGCTGCCGCCGCCCCCATCGAGAATAGGCTGCAATGATGCAGCAGTGCCGGCAAGAGCACCAAACAAACCAGCCATGGTGTTGAAGAAAACAGGTGCTTTAACCATGGCGCCAGTGAATCCGGCAGCGGGCATAGTCGGGTTAATCATTATATCAGACAGATATCCCTGATAGCTGTTGTTTATCATCACATACCTTAAACCCAGGCTAACCGAAAACACATCGTTTATTTTATAGCTTGCGCCTGCCTGAATTCCATAGTATATGGATCTGCCTTCGAACTCTGTTTCATAGCTGTATTTGGATGTTGGAATGCCTGCTGCGGCAAGTCCTGCAGGAATTGAAGCCATCTGCATTTCAAAGGAGGGCAATCCATCTTCAAATTTAGCGCTACCGCCACCACCTATTGGGTTAAATCCCAATGAAAAAGCGAATTTATCCAGCTTATAAACTGCATAAATTGAAGGAAAAAAAGGTGCCACTACCCCACCCTCGAATTCCTGACGGTTCAATTGTGGGAAGGTGGTTTTTATATTCCGGTTTTGAACAATATATTGATTGTTTACCGAAATATGAAAACCCTTATTGAGCCAGGTTAGCGCAGCAGGGTTGTAGTAAACGCCATCAATGCCCATGGATGCGTCGCGGGCTGGCATACGAATGAATGAAGCGCTTTGATTGGTATTGTGTACAATACCGCCGGCCATGGTAACCACAGCCAGTGCACTTAAAGTTAAAGTAAGTAAGGTTTTTTTCATTATTGTGATTTTGGTTTTCGGGAGCTAATATATAGCAAATTATAGATATAACAACATAATCGCATAAAATCAACAAAAAGATCTGCGACCAACATCAAACAATGATGATTAAGGCAAACTCCAGTCGATGGGCTTTATACCGTTCTCAACAAGCAGGCGATTGGCTTTTGAAAAATGGCGACAGCCAAAAAAGCCGCGGTATACACTTAATGGAGAAGGATGAGGTGCTTCCAGCACATGATGCCGGTTTAGATCTATAAGCGACTTTTTGTTTTGCGCGAACTTTCCCCAAAATAAGAACACCAGATTTGTCCGTTGCTCAGATAATTTTTGAATTGCCGCATCTGTAAATGTCTCCCATCCTTGTTTTTGATGTGAGCCGGCCTGATTGGCTCTCACCGTGAGGGTAGCGTTCAGGAGCAATACGCCCTGATCAGCCCATGGCGACAGATTGCCCGATTTGGGATAGGGTATATCCAGGTCAGTTTGAAGTTCTCTGAAAATATTTTGAAGCGAAGGCGGAAACATAGTACCATCGGGCACCGAAAAGCACAACCCGTGAGCCTGACCCGGGCCGTGATATGGATCCTGTCCAAGGATAACCACCTTTACTTTATCGAAAGACGTTCGATTGAAAGCCTCAAAAATTTGACTACCCGGCGGGTAAACTTTCGCAACACGCTTTTCAGCCAATAAAAATGATTTTAATGCCTTAAAATAAGGTTGTTCAAACTCATTGCCTAAAACTTTCTTCCAGCTTGCTTCAATTACAGGCTTAATTTCGTTCATTTAAAAATTACTTTTTAATAAAAATGCGATAAACAATAACTGACTGGTATTTGAGTTATTATATGAGACCAGTTCTGAACATAAAATTATTTGCTCATTACAAGGTAAAATTATGAAAAAATTTGCAGTTACAATGTTGGTCGCAATTTCTTTAGGTCTGATAGCTACCGCGTGTCAGTCGAGTCAGAAATGCGCCGCCTATGGCGAAGTTAACCGTTATCGGATAGAACGTAATCACTAAAAGGGCTTTCACCTTCTTCTTACAGCCTGTGTTTAATCATGGGCTTTTTTTTGTTCGTGGCATTGTGTAATTAATTAAATTTGCATAATGAAGCACATTTATTTTCCGGCCATTGTTTTATTTTCATTGTTGTGGACATCTTCACTTTATGCCCAGCAATTGGATACTTACGACACCATTGGCGACAATTTGCTTTTTAGAAAAGAGATCACCGGAAGTGCCATTATTCATACTAACGGGTGGGGGCTCGAATTCAGGAAAGGAACCAACAGGAGTATATTTACCAAACTTATGTGGGAAGCAAACCTGTTGGAGATGAAGGATGCCAAGGAAATTAAGTCAATAAACCAGTTTTTTACAAACACCAAGAGTTATTTTTACGGTAAGTTAAACGCGGTTTATATATTAAGGGCGGGTATTGGGCGACAACACATGCTCAACCGTAAACCTTATTCAGGAGGTGTAGAAGTGAGGCTTTTTTATTCGGGAGGCTTAGCCGCGGGATTTACCAAACCGGTTTACCTCAACATATTGAAACCGGATCAGGCTGCCTACCGTTACATAATTGTTACTGAGCGTTACAACCCTGATGAGCACTTCCCCGACAATATATATGGCAGGGCCGGTTTTTTTAAGGGCTTTGATCAGTTATCCGTTTACCCGGGGGCATATGCCAAAGTAGGTTTAAACATTGATTTTGGCACCATCAATCAACGCCCTAAAACCTTTGAAGTGGGTGCAGTGTTGGATGGCTTCCCCAAAGCTATACCTACCATGGCCTTTCGTAGTCCGCACAACCTTTTCTTTACCCTGTATCTTAGCTTTGGGATAGGCAAACGTTACGATTAAGCCCTATATGGTTGTTGAACGCGAATAAGGAGCCACCGAAAGATTTGCAAAATCACCCTTTAAATACTTGTAATAGCCGGCAATGCCTATCATGGCTGCATTGTCAGTAGTATAGCGGAACTCTGGAATAAAAGCTTTGAATGCTCCTTTACTCTCCTGATCCAGCAAGGCGCGACGCAAAGCAGAATTTGCAGACACCCCGCCTGCGATAGCCACCTGCCTGATACCTGTTTGTTTCACTGCCTTAATCACTTTATCCATAAGGGTATCCACTATGGCTTTTTGTATAGAAGCACTTAAGTCGGCTTTATTTTCTTCAATAAAATCAGCATTAATTTTTAGCTGATCTCGGACAAAATACAGGAAGGAGGTCTTTAAACCGCTAAAGCTGTAATTGAGCTCTGCAATGGAAGGACGCGCAAAGCCAAAAGCCAGGGGGTTGCCGTTTTTGCCCAGGGTATCTATCAAAGGTCCGCCCGGATAAGGCAAACCCATAATTTTAGCAGCCTTATCAAAGGCTTCACCTGCAGCATCGTCGATGGTGCGGCCCAAAACGTGCATGGTAAAATAATCATCAACACGTACAATTTGAGTGTGACCGCCTGAAACTGTTAAACAAAGAAAAGGAAATTCAGGATATTCGGCATCTTTTTCATCCTTCTTTATGAAATGAGCCAGGATGTGCGCCTGCATATGGTCAACCTCTATGAGTGGCTTACCCAACCCTAAGGCAAATGATTTGGCAAAAGAAACACCTACCAACAGCGAACCCAATAAACCGGGGCCCCGGGTAAATGCCACTGCATCAATCTGATGCTTTGATATGCCGGCAGTTGCCAGGGCCTGATGGATTACAGGTATTATGTTGGCCTGATGCGCACGTGAAGCCAGCTCAGGCACTACGCCACCAAATGCGGCATGAACCCGCTTATTGGCAATAATGTTGCTTAAAACTTCGCGCTTATGCAAAACAGCTGCCGAAGTATAG
>JAQVEI010000236.1 GCA_028697695.1 Lentimicrobiaceae bacterium | reverse complement strand
CGTTCAGCTCATGAAACCCCAGCCGGGTATTGATGATATGCGCATAGTTGCTCAGCGTTTGCTGTAGTCTTCCGGCCTCTTTTATCCGGTCGCGGATGAGTAATCCTATTATACGTGTTTCTTTCAAACAAAATAAATTCTTTCCATTTAAAAGTTCAGATCTCTCTCACCAGCCAGTACACGGTCCAACCGTCGTTTTAGCTCCTGTATGTTTCTGCTTTCGGTCGATTGCTCCAGATCATTGAGGTTCTTTTCAATTACCTCCCAGCCGCGTTTGCGGGTATCTGCCGGTGCGTAATCTTCCAAATATTCAGCCAGGGTGAGCATGGCATTGGGTGAGCAGAAGCGCTTGATGAATCCAGGTACTGAAAACTCCATGAAATGCTCTCCGGTGCGCCCCCTACGGTAACAGGCAGTGCAGAAGGAAGGCAAATAGTCATTCTCAAAAAGCTCGTCAATAATTTCATTCAATGACCGGTTGTCGTTGATTTGAAACTGCTCTTTATTCAAGTCCTGTTGTTCGTTCAGACTGTCTGCATATGAACCAAGTTCCAGCTTTGTACCCCCATCAATTTGCGATACGCCAAATTGTATAACCTCATGTCGCAAAGCGGGGTTTTCTCTTGCGGTGAGTATCATGCCGGTATAAGGAACAGCCAGACGTAAAATTGCAACCAGTCTTGCAAAATCGCTGTCACTCACTGTATAATCCTCACCAAAATCCAGTTTTGATGCATCCTGTATGCGTGGGAATGAAATAGTGTGCGGCCCCACGTTGTAACAGGCTTCCAGATGATTGGTATGACGCACCAATCCCATTACCTCATATCTCCAGTCGTACAGACCAAACAATGCACCTATGCCCACATCATCAATGCCGGCTTCCTGCGCACGATCCAATGCGGTTAAACGGTAATTGAAATCCCGCTTCCTGCCTCCCAAATGGTAAGTCTTGTATGCCTCCGGATGGTAAGTTTCCTGAAAGATCTGGTAGGTGCCAATTCCGGCTTTTTTAACGGTTCTGAATCCTTCAATGTCCAGGGGAGCAGCATTGATGTTTACGCGCCGGATCTCGCCCGGGCCTTTCTTTACCCCATACACTGTTTCTACAGTATGGGCAATGTATTCAGGCGAATACTCCGGATGCTCACCATAAACCAATATCAGTCGTTTTTGACCGTGATCTTCAAGAGCTTCAACTTCGCGTACCAACTCCTGGTCGGTGAGGGTTTTTCTTACAGCCTCTTTGTTGGAAGCGCGAAAACCGCAGTATTTGCAGTTGTTGGTGCATTTATTGCCTACATACAAAGGCGCAAACAACACGATGCGGTTGCCATAAACCCTTTTCTTCAGCTCCCGTGCTCCCTCTTTAATCTGTTCAATCAGTTCCGGATCATCTGCATTGATTAATACAGCCGTTTCTTCAAGTGTAAGTCGTTGCTTGCTGAGCGATTTCTGTATTACTTCATTAACACGGGCTTTGTCGGATTTGGTATGGTTGAGAATGTCCCAAATTTCTTCCGGATCAATAAAAGGCTGCATTCTTTGATCCGGGATGCGACATTTTTCAGGATTGAAAAACATAATACGTTGATTTTAAATAAATTGATTTAGGAGTGATCCTTTTGCAAAGATACCGCTTTCCGGGAAGAATGGCCGCAGAAAAGTATTAATTTTTTGTATTTAACAGCTCACAACAAGATTATCGTAGGCAAGATGAACATCAGCAGGCAGTTGGGCTTCTACTTCCCGGTGTAGTCCAAGAAAATGACTGATGTGTGTGAGGTATGCTTTTTCAGGCTTTATCTCCCGAATAATATCAAGTGCTTCATTGAGTGAGAAATGAGAGATATGTTTGGAGTTTCTTAATGCATTTATAACCAATATTTTTGTGCCTTTAATTTTTTGTTTCTCTTCATCGCAAATCGCACTGGCATCGGTAATGTAAGTAAAATCTCCAATCCGATATCCAAACACAGGTAAGATGTGATGCATTACCTGTATGGGTTCTATCTGAGTGTTCCCGATGTTAAATGGCTGGCAGTATATTTCGTGTATGGTAAGTTGAGGCACTCCAAAGTATCTGTTTTCAGCAAAAATATAAGGGAATTCCGTTTGAATGGCTTTCAATACGGCCTGTGTGCCATAGATAGGAATATTTTTGTTCAGAATATAGTTAAACGCCCTCACATCATCAAGGCCTGCTATATGGTCCCGATGTTCATGGGTGAAAATCAGCGCATCAATGTCATCCACCTTTTGTTTAAGCATTTGAAACCTGAAATCCGGCCCGCAATCAATGATGATGCGTTGGTCGTTTACTTCTATCATCGCCGAAGTTCTGAAACGCTTATCGCGAGGGTCATCTGACGTGCACACCGGGCAATTGCAGGCGATTACAGGAACACCTATAGATGTGCCGGTACCCAGAAAAGTGATTTTCATATGCGGCAGATTTTTGTTGATATCAATAAATTAATTCATTCACCTCATTATAATCCTGATTGAGTTGTATTTTCATTTCCAGTTCGTTAGTAAAATGTAGCTTATCCCGGATGCGCTTGGCAAAAAATACAGTAGCTTCATCGCCCGGACGCACGCCTCCATCCTCAAACAAATGAATATCAACGATAATATCATCAACGCGTCTTACTTCAGGTTTCAGGGAGTTTTTGATGTTTACGATTCCTTTAAAATGTTTATCATTAACCAAAACACTCACCGCGTAAACTCCATCACAGGGTACCAGTTTATTTTCATCCTCTATGGGTATTCTCATGGTTGGAAAATTAAGCTGCCTGCATGTATCACTTCCGGGTTGCAGGCTGCCCATGATAATATACAAATGGTCAAGATAGGCATTTGCCCGCTGGATTTTACCTTCAATCAACGCTTTTCGGATAAGTGTGGAGCTTACGGTTTCATTATGAATGTCCTGTTCAGGAATTTCTTCCACACCAAAATCATAATACCTGCCCAGTTCATACAAGTAGTCGAAGTTTCCTTCGCGGTTGTGTCCAAAATGATGATTAAACCCAATGATGACCTTTTTGGAACGTAGTTTCCTCACCAAAATATTCCGTATAAAGTCAATAGACGACATACGTGCAAATTCTGGTGTAAAAGTGAAAATGATGAGGTTGTCGAGTCCTGCTCGTTTAAGCAGTTCAATTTTTTCTTGTTGAGAGTTTATGAGCAGCAGGCTTTTACCGGCCGTATCCGGGAAAAGGACTTTGCGCGGATGGGGGTGAAAGGTGATGAGTACAGACTCACCATCATTATTTTTAGCAATTTCATTTAAGCGGTTGAGAATGGTTTTATGACCAACATGTACTCCGTCAAAAGATCCGGTGGTAACCACAGGGTTAGGTATGGGAGGCAATATTTCAGGGTCGTAAAAAATTCTCATGAGCTTACAGATGAACTTAATTTTTCTTTGCGAAATAGGCTATTTTTTCCAGCATGGTTATCATGTCGTACTCTTGCAGATAAACATGGTCGGGTACGTTAAGTGCCTTTGGCGAAAAGTTGAGTATACCCTTAATTCCTGCAAGCACCAGGTCTTCGGCGACTTTAACCGCCGCATCGCCGGGCACGGAAATCACCGCTATAGAGATATTTTCTCTTCTAACAATGTCAATCATTTGATCGCCTGTATAGCAAGGGACGCCGGCGTAAACTTTGTCAGTCTTCTCCGGGTTGTTATCGAATGCAGCCACAATATTCAGCTTGGTGCGTTTGCCACTAAAATAGCCCATAATGGCGCGTCCCAGGTTGCCGATGCCTACTACAGCCACTTTCTGACCTTCACGCGTGTCAATAATTTTTCCAATTAAATCTATCAGTTCGCGGGCATCGTAACCTTGTCTGAGGCTGCCGGTATAGCCGATGAGCATGATATCGCGTCTTACCTGAACCGCGGTAATATGAAGCATATTGGCAATCTCATGAGAGAAAATATGCTGTTTGCCTCCGGCAATGTAGTTGAGCAATGAACGGCGGTATTGGCTTAGCCGTTCCACTGTTTTATCGGGTAGTCTTTTGTTTGTCATTTTTCTGGAATTTATTCTCTGTCAAGGGGCAATTGTATGGTAAAAGTAGAGCCCTGATCGGGAACGCTGTCTACCGAAATCTCCCCATGATACATTTCTATAATTTTTTTTATTATCGATAAACCAAGCCCTGATCCTGTAATGTTCCGGGTTTTTGAATTTTTCACCCGGAAAAAGTCCTGAAACAGGTTAGCTATATCCTCTTCATGTAATCCAATGCCTGAATCGGCAACTTTAATAGTTAGGAATTTTTCTTCCTTTTTCACAAAAACATCTACTCTTCCACCTTGTTTGTTGTATTTTACTGCATTTGAAAGTAAATTGTTAAAAATAATCTCAAGTTCTTTGCCATCTGCCGATATCCAGACCTGTTCACGGGTGTTTAAATGAATGTCAACATCTTTTTGTATGGCATAAGGGCGCATGGTATCAATGGAAGTGCGTGCAATGGCAACCACATCTACTTTTTGTAGATTTTGAACCGGATTCCCTGATTCTATCTTGGTTAAATCCAGCAGATCCATTATCAGGCTGCGCATTCCTGTGATGCGTTCAATGCTGCGATCGATCATTTGATCATAGGAAATCATAGCTTCACCTAATTGTCGCTCTTTCATAATTTTAAGGTATCCTTCTATGGCATTCAGCGGAGCTTTTAACTCGTGCGAAAGCACCGAAAGAAACTGAAATCTTATCTGTTTGCCCTCTTTGTTCATCTTTTGGGTCATGCGTTTCAAAAAGAGCTGCTTGGTACTGTTTTCTATGGAGCCCCTCAGTTCCTGAGGGGTAAATGGCTT
>JAQVEI010000235.1 GCA_028697695.1 Lentimicrobiaceae bacterium | reverse complement strand
TTAAAATGATGAATAATTTTGCCAGCTGCTCCGTCGATAACATTTTCTTGTCTTTTGCTGTCATTTTCATATTTTTCAAATTTTCAAGGTGAACATCAAAAGTGCATCGCACAGATAGCGCATCTCCATAATTTGAAGATTTCTACCCCACCCAATCATTTGCCCCTTCAAAAAATTCAAAAACATACTCATCTTTAAACTCTAACTCGTTACGTTTTAGAATATCCAGATATTCTGTCTTAAATGACTCTTTTTTATGGTGTTCATCCTGATTCAATATATACTTTACCACGGTATCAATTTGGGAGTGCGAATGAGAAAAACCGCCATATCCACGTTGCCAGCTAAATTTAAATCTGGAGAATCCCTTGTCATTTATCCAGGCATTTGAGCTCGTCTTTATTTTATTAACCAAATCTGTAATCAACTGGTTAACATTGTATCCAATGAAAATATGAATATGATCGGGCCGGCTTTTCAATGCAATTAGTTTGTGGCCATTATTTTGAACGATACCGGTAATGTATTTTTCCAAATCATCTTTCCAACTTCTTCCAATGAGGGCCTCTCTTCTGTACGGGGTAAAAACCAGGTGGATGTATATTTGGGTGTAAGTATTGGCCATGGCGTTAAATTTTGAAAGATAAAATTACAAATAAAACAATTAATATCACAGTACAGCGCACCGCAATATTTTTAAATAAGGATTAGCCGATAGAACAACCAGGTGCATCGCACCGGGATATTTGTAGATAAAAATCAGCCGATAAAACATCAACGGTGCATCGCACCGCAATATTATAGGTGCAGCGCACCGAGATATTTATTGGTAAAAATGAGCCGATAGAACATCCAGGTGCAGAGCACCGAAATATTTATAGCAGCGCACCGCAATATTTATAGGTGCATCGCACCGGGATATTTGTAGATAATAATTAGCCGATAAAACATTTAGGTGCATATTTGTAGATAAAAATCAGCCGATAAAACATCAACGGTGCATCGCACCGAAATATTTATAGGTGCAGCGCACCGCAATATTAGATAAAAATCAGCCGATAAAACATCAACGGTGCAGCGCACCGCAATATTTATAGGTGCAGCGCACCGGGATATTTGTAGATAATAATTAGCCGATAAAACATTTAGGTGCATATTTGTAGATAAAAATGAGCCGATAGAACATCCAGGTGCAGAGCACCGCAATATTTATATAGTGCAGCCGCAATATTTATAGGTGCAGCGCACCGCAATATTTTTAAACTACCGTAATAAAATAAGCGTTGAAACAACGTTTAAACATTATTTCAACGCTCAATCGATTATAGTTTACTGGGCTTTAGAAAACAAAATATCCGCCCCAATGGTTCCTTCAAGAAATTTGATATATTTCTGAGATTCTACGTGTTCAAGCTCCTTTTCGAGGTTTGCTTTCCGCTGATGAAGTTCCAATTGGGTAGTGTATTCCTGATTTACTTTTAGTTCCATAAAGTCAACAAGATATTGCAGACTTTTTTTAAGAAAAGCAGCTTCAATACTTTGTTTTTGCAACAACCTTTTTTTATACCATTCAGAAGACAGCACATATTTACGTTCAAACATGTTTCGGATATCCGGATGGCTTGCAGATTTTCCTTCATAGCTGCCATAAGCCATAATATGGAGCAAAGCTTTTAAAGGTGGAATGGCAGCATCAATACTACCATCGGCAAAATAATCAAGAGCAACGCGGGTTTGAGCTTCAACTATGTTGTTGACTCCATCCACAAAAGCTTCCATATCCTGCTTCTCCGGGCGCAACATTTTATCGGTGAATATTGCCTGAGGCTCATCAAAAATACTGTTTAAATAGTTAAAAGTAAAGTTCTCCGTGATTCTGTATCCAAGCCGGGAGGCCAAAACCAACCGGCCATTATATTCGAAATCTTCTAGCTTTTCGAGAGAACCTTCAGCTATTAATTTTTCGGGATCACGATCCCTTACATCCATTCGACACCAAAGCTCAGGTATCAGTAATGAAATATCATGATCAAACCTGAATTCTTTTCCTATATATCCCGCTGCCGAAGAAAAAGCATTGTAACCGGTGAGAATATAAGAAATGAGCGCATTGTTTAAATCGGTAACCGGACTCAACATATTAAAAGGTCCTTTGGTGAGTGCACCTTCAGAGCCTGCTCCTGTTGTGGATGGCGATTTACCGGTAAGGCTGCAGATAAAATCCATAAACAACTCAGGAAGTTCCTGATAATGAATTGGGCCATATACACTAAGTCCACGGATGCCGTTTTTTTCATCAGGCGGATTGTTCCTTCGGCCCGGCAATACGGCATTAATGGGGTGATGAACTGCTTTTGACAATGGAATATGCCTCGAAAAACGTAACCCTATATCAGCCAGGTAACTTTCCATGGGATTGGCCAAATCGGGCCTGATTTGCAAATAACGCGGGTTTTTTGAGGGTGCGCCATCGACCAGACGGGGATGAGAAGGTGAAATAAAGAAATAACCGGATTCATCATTGCTTCCTTCCAAAATCAACTTCCGGATAGGACGAGTGTAGAGATCAAAATTGATGGCGTCTTCTACCAGCCTCTTGCCATCCTCAGCCGAAAGGGGTTCGTAGTTTGAACAAAAATTATTGCTTTGCGATAAGTCAGCTTCCGTTTCTTTGTCATAACCACGGTGAATGGCTTCATCAGGTCTTTGAAAAAACTTTTGTTCACAGTTTTCAGTAAGTTTAAGACTTTGATGACGGTATTCCGGATTCATGTAATCAAAACTGTTCAACGGTAAGGTAATAGAAGCCGTTATATCATCTTCCATTTGAATTTTAGCGGCGGCAATAAAATCAGAACGGAGTTTATGCAAATACCAGGAATTGTCCGCAGCAAATCCAACCCTCAGGTAACTGGCGCTGAGTTTCCGGTTGTTAAACAACAACTCATGGCCTTTACGACCGTTTATCACGTCAGTAGAAAAATAATCCTTCCAGTTATCGTTGGTTCTTTCCGGACGATAAAACCGTTTTACATAAAATACCAGAGCCTTAATATGAGCCGGTATGGATTTTACAAACGCGTTGTACTCATCCGTATATTGCGATGAGGGTGTCAGCAATTTAATCACAGACCCCAGGGTTCGATGGGGTGAAAGCAACGGCCGTGAAGATAAGCTGTATGTTTCTGAATTTTTGTAACGTTTGGAATAATCATAATTGATGATTTCATCGGTCGCCTGAATGTCTTTGTCAAAGTCGTCAACAAAGAAAGAGCCATAGATAATAGCATTCAGCAACGATTTGGATATTTCAGATTTCCCACCCCCGGAAACTGTGCTGGGTTTGTGGCAAAAAGTACCCTGTGCATAAGTGCTTACCAAACGCCACGAAGGAGCTGAAGGATGCTTCTCCATATGAATTTTATGGCCGGAGGGAAATATGTAATGGTAATCCGGTTTTAATGTTATCCCCTGCTTTTCTCCTTTGTACATCCATTGCACGCTACCTTTATACAGGTCTATTTCAGTATCTTCAGGAATATAAATTATCCTATCATAGTTTTTATCTATTCCGTATCCTTCCGGTTGCAGGTCCATTAATTCACCAAAATTATGCACTACATCATTGAAAGAATAAAACTTTTTGAGTCTGTTTTTCATAAAAAGTGGGCCATTAAAGCTGGCTCCTATATTCTTCCGTGGAAACGCAATGGCTCCACCCGAATGCTCCTCTTCAACCAATCCCAGCAAATTGGCCGAGTAGCTGATTTGAGTTTTTATCTCTTTTTTGGAGTAACCAAAATAATTGTCTGCTATCAGGGTAATTACCACGCCTTTTTCCTCCCGGCCGGTAATTTTAAACGGTTTTCCATCATTGTACAATTCATCAGCCGTTTTCCAGCACACTTCATCTTTACGTTGCCGTTCAGTAGCCTGATCAATGTGAGGCAGACCCAGCTCTTTTTTGGTAAGTTGCGTCAGTTGAGGCGCCAATACTATACATCCGGTATGACCAGTCCAATACTGAGGATCCAGGGCGGCATCATGCTCAGGATTGGCGGGGTTGCCCGCATTACCAAAAATGGACTCTACAAAATCAATGTTGCTTACCAGGCTTCCAGGTGCGAAAAACCTAACCTCCATAGTTCTACGATTCATCACACCCTCAACCTTGGGGCTTACGATAGGTCGAAGCAACAGAGATACAAAAACACTTGCTTTTTCCTCCTGAAATGAGGTAAAAGGAAGTTGATTAAGTTCCGGGCCGGGGTTAAAAGCAGAATGAAGCAGCTTTACCCAGGCTTGTTTGGGAACTTCAATCTTATCCGCAGGAACAGGCAGTCCGTCTTCAACAATATGAAATGAACCTTTCGTGGTTCGCCGATCATTTTTTGGATTATGCAAAACGCCCTGCTTTATCCGGTATGACTGGATATATTCGTTTTGATAATGGTTGTGATGAGGTGGCAGACTAAGTATACGCGCCACTCCCGGCTTATCACTGATAAAGGTATTGTGAGGCAACTTGGGAACTTCGTTTAAATTCAGATCCTTAGTGTAATCATGGATGAAATCCTGAATCCGTTGATCTGCCGGAGAAAGAATATTGTCGATAAGACGCGTACGGATTCTGTAGTTTGAAATCAGGTTTTCAGTAAGCTCCAAAAAGGTAAGATCCGACAATCGTTCATCTACCTTTACATCGGTAAAATCATCAAATACCGGCTGTCCCATGGTAGCCAGCTTTAGGTTAATATAGCGGATAAGATCCCGTGTTGATTGCGTGGTATCAGTCTCTTCAGTCTGAACAATATTGTTTTTTTTCATCGGAAAGTATATTTATGAATTATTAACGTTAA
>JAQVEI010000234.1 GCA_028697695.1 Lentimicrobiaceae bacterium | reverse complement strand
ATTACTTATTAAATTTTTATACTTTCCTATATTCCTTTTTATATCTGATTACAATTTTTCTATTTGGTTCGTCCCCTATGCTGTATGTTTCAACCTGACCATAATCTTGCAGCGTTGCGTGTATAATCCTTCTTTCATACGGGTTCATTGGTTCGAGAGTAATATTCTTCCTTGTTCTTTCAACTTTGTCGGCAAGCCTTTTGGCAAGTCTTATAAGTGTCTCTTCCCTCTTTTCCCGGTAATTGCACATATCAAGCGTAACACGCATAAACCTGTCACTTTGCTTGTTAACGGCAAGTCCCAACAGATATTGCAGCGCATCAAGCGTTTCGCCTCTGCGTCCGATTATTATGCCAATGTTTTCGGCTGACAATTTTATGTTTAAAACGTTGTTTTCTACAGTAATATCAATATCTCCATCAATACCTAATACATCAAAAACAGGATATAGAAAACTCTTTATTATTTCTTCGTAGTCAACTTTCTTATAAACGCGAACTAAAGCATTTCTTCCGCCTATTAATCCAAACAACCCCTTGCTTCCTTCGTCCAATACTTCAATATCTGCGTCGTCCTTACCAATATTCATCTCATTCAAGGCTTCTTCTATTGCTGACTCAACTGTTTTTGCCTCTTTTTCAATATATTCGGCCACGGTTATCCCTCCTTTTTTTTATGCATATATTTATCAGTAAAAATCTGTTGAATTATCTGAAAAACATTACTTATAGTCCAATAAAAAGATAGACCCAACGGAGCCTGAAAACTTATCAATAGTGTCATAAGAGGGCCAAAATACATCATGGTTTTCCCCGTTTGGTTCGCTTGGCTGTTACTGTCATTCTGTGACATAGTTTTTGCCATCGAAATTTTAGAGGATATAAAAGTCGTCGCTACAGCTATGATTACCATAATTAGCGCGGGAATATACAATCCCGGCTTTTCCGCAATAAGATTAAAATCGTATGTTGGCTTTACGCCAAGATTGAAAATCTTTAAAAACGTAAGGTTTATCATCTCCATACCCTCTTCAATCAACGAAGGAATCTCGTTAATTGCCCCAATAACATTAACTTCGTGGTACGGATTTTTTTCAAATAAATTTGCAACTTCTACCGCATTCGTCTTTACGGCTTCAAAACCATCAATAAACGGAAATTCCTTTGCGGGAAAAAATTCGGGTTTTATTTGCATAATTTTAATAATAACATTGCCAATTACTTCTTTTGTCCACCCAAGCATATATGTAAGCGGCTTTCTTATAACATAGAATAATGCAAAAAGTATCGGTAACTGAAAAAGCATCGGAAGGCAGCCGCCCATGGGGTTTACTCCTTTTTCCTGATAAAGTTTCATCATCTCCTGGTTAAGCTTTTCTTTGTCGTTCTTATAACGCTGCTGTATTTTTTGAAGCTCGGGCTGAATTTCCTGCATTTTTTGCGTGGATTTCAGCTGCTTGATTGTTAACGGGAATAATGCAAGCTTAGTAATAACTGTGAACAATATAAGAGCTACCCCATAGTTATGAAAAGCTACCGTATTGTATATCAGATACAATAATTGACCAAGTATTTTTGCAATAAAATCAAAAATTCCAAACATATTATTTTATTCTCCTTCTCGCTTTACAGGATCATAACCACCCGGATTAAAAGGATGACACTTAATTATTCTTTTCATTGATAATAACATACCTTTGCTTATTCCATATGTGTTTATAGCATCATAGGCATACGCTGAACAGGAAGGGTAGAATCTGCAAGTTTTTATTCCCTTCAGCGGTGAAATATATTTCCGGTACACTTCAATAACAAAAAGTATAATTGATTTCATTTTAGTCCCTTTTCAGCACATTAAGTTTATCAAGTATATAAGACATCATAGCATGTATATTGTATAACCTGGTATCATAAGTATCAGGTTTTCTTGCCACAAATACAATATCATACCCGGGCTTCACCTTATCCTTTAATAATCTGTAGCTTTCTATTATAAGTCTTCTGATCCTGTTTCTTTTAACACTCTTTCCGTACTTTTTACTTACCGTAATACCTATTCTTGTTTCTTTTAAGTTATTTGGCTTAACATACGCAACAAGCGCCTTTGTTGCAATATATGAACCCTTTCGGTATATTCTCTGGAATTCAACGTTTTTTTTAAGCCTATGAATTCTCCCCATTTTAACCTTTCCGGTTTAGGATAAACCATTCACTTTTCAGATTAGATTATTTCCATCATGTTATTATCTTAATACCGTTTTATTTATTTTACCAAAATAAAACTCAAGTGAAAACCTGAATGTGCAACCAATCTTAATAAAACTAACAATTTTGCCAATTAGCAGCAATTTATCTGATTAACTAACTAAGGTAACAAAATAAAAACAGCTTGCGGCTTTAAACAACGTCCAAGCAATATATTAAATATGGCTGCATGGGCAAGTAATGCGGTAAATCGGAACGGTCATAATTATGCAAAAAGACCACATATAAGCGGTCTTATGCAGTTAGTTTTTTTCTACCCTTAAGCCTTCTTCTTTTTAAAACCTGTCTTCCGCTTCTTGTTTTCATCCTCTTACGGAAACCGTGTTCAACTTTCCTTTGCCTTTTTTTAGGCTGGTATGTCCTAAGCATCAATTGCACCTCCAATCAAAGCCAAAATTATACTAAACAAAACTTATCTTCTCCATAAGGCATCAGACCTATTATATATGAAATAATAAAATTCAGTCAATACACGAATCAACATAATCCTTTTTTTACATCTGCGCTTCTACATTTAGAACATTTGAATTCTGTGCTATACAATATATTGTATAGCACAGAATTAGTGCCTTCCGCAGTGATCATTTTATTGAAACCTTAAAAGAAGTTTGATATAGTTTAAATGTACTGGTTGATCATAAGCCTGGAGGAATAAAAATGTATTTATCTGCACAGGATATTTGGAATAAAGTTGAAGAACTTCTTGACGGCGAACTTACCAGAATTAGTCTGGATACCTGGATAAAAACAGTTAAACCTTTACATATCAATAATGATACAATCACTCTTGAAGCTCCTTCGGAGTTCAACAGGGACATCCTGAAAAATAGGTATATAGCGCTTATAACAAATACGATAAAATCATTTACAAACAGGGAATACAACATTGAAATTACAGTCAAGGAATCAAACAACGAATCTTATGGATTGAACAGTAAAGGGAGACATTCACCATACTCATCCCTTTTAAATCCCAAATATACGTTTGATACCTTTGTACGCGGCAACGGAAACCAGTTTGCTCACGCTGGTGCGGTTGCAGTCGCGGAGTTTCCGGCAAAAAGATATAATCCATATTTTATATACGGCGGTGTAGGCCTCGGAAAAACTCACCTGATGCATGCAATTGGCCATTACATTTTCGAACAGAATCCAAAAGCAAAAGTATTATATGTAACATCGGAAAAGTTTACGAATGAACTGATAAATTCAATACGCGACGATAAAAACGAAGAATTCAGGAACAAATACAGAAACATAGATGTTCTTCTTATAGATGATATTCAGTTTATTGTAGGTAAAGAAAGAACACAGGAAGAATTTTTTCATACATTTAACTCTTTATATGAAGCGCAAAAACAAATAATAATATCAAGTGATAAGGCGCCAAAAGAAATTGATACATTGGAAGAAAGGCTTCGATCACGCTTTGAATGGGGACTGATTGCCGATATTCAAGCTCCTGACTTGGAAACAAGAATTGCTATATTAAAGAAAAAAGCACAGCTTGAAAAATTTGAAGTACCCGATGATGTACTCACTTACATAGCCGACAATATTGTTTCTAATATAAGAGAACTTGAAGGTGCGCTAAACCGTGTAGTAGCATATGCTTCACTGACAAATAGTCCTATGACTGTTGAACTAACACAGGAATGCCTTAAACAAATGATAACCAACACGGGCCCGAAAGAAATTACACCTTCTGTTATTATGAAAACGGTAAGCCGTTATTTTGATGTTAACCCTGAACACCTGATTGGCAAAAAAAGATCGCGGGATATAACATTTCCACGGCAATTGGCAATGTATTTATGCCGTGAATTAACCGATCTTTCTCTGCCAAAAATTGGACAAGCGTTCGGAGGAAGAGATCATACAACAGTCATTCACGCATGCGAAAAAATACTTGATGAAATTCAAAACAATTCTGAAACAAAACGGGCTGTTGTAGAAATGAAAAAGAACATATTAGGGAAATAAGCAGTTTCATCAACAATTTCCTGTGGACAGATTGTTCGCTTTTTGTTGATAATTGAATAAATTTGTCATCAAAAAGAATACTGTTGATAAAAAAACATTTTATTCACAAAACAAACAACAGGCAATAACCGGGAAATGACTGCCTTTAATACGGTTATCAACAATTTTAACAGCTATTATTATTATTATTATTATATCTTAATAAATATATATATTAAAAAAAGGGGAGATTTAGAACATGAAATTTGTATGTTCAAAGCAAGATTTAGTTGATGCTGTTACAACTGTACAGAAAGCTGTTATGGCGAAAGCAACACTTCCTATACTTGAAGGAATTTATATCGAAGCAGGTGAAAATGTAAAATTAGTGGGAAATTGTTTTGACCTTGGAATAGAATACATTTTGCAGGCAGATAGCATAGAAAAGGGATCAATAGTAGTAAACTCAAGGATATTTGGAGATATTGTAAGAAGGCTTCCCGATTCTGAAGTATTTATACATGTAAAAGATAATTTTGTTGTAACTATTGAATGCGTGAATTCGTATTTTGAAATTAAAGGTTAGTCTGCAGAGGGATATCCGATGCTTCCTGAAGTTAATGAGGAAAATAAG
>JAQVEI010000233.1 GCA_028697695.1 Lentimicrobiaceae bacterium | reverse complement strand
AAGTGATACCGCGTTCAAATTAAAAAATGAAAGACTAAATGTGTTGGGCAAACAGTGCACCGGATGCCCATTCACCCGGAAATTGTCCAGCTTATCCTGCAACCCCGACAATAAACGGTTTTTTAACCGGGATAAATGAATAATCTGGCTTTCCAGATCCTGATGTGCAAGTTCACAGGCTTTCCCAAGACCTACAATTTCGAGCACATTTTCGGTTCCTGGTCTGAGGTTGTGCTCATGGTTGGCTCCATGCATCAGCTTTTCTATTTTCACTCCATGACGGATGTAAAGTGCGCCTATGCCTTTGGGCGCATACAATTTATGACCGGCTATGGAAAGCAAATCCACCTCAAGCGATTTAACATCAACCGGAATCTTGCCTGTTGATTGGGCGGCATCCGTATGAAGAAGTGCTCCATGACGCCTGGCGATCTGTGCTAATTCAGCAATAGGCTGAATGGTGCCCACCTCATTGTTGGCATGCATTACCGAGATAAGAATGGTTTCGGGTAAGAGCATGCCTTTTATCACATCCGGGTCAACCATACCGTACTCATCTACCGGGGCTATGGAAACTTTAAATCCGTGATTGCTCAAAAACCCGGTTACTTCCGTCACCGCGGGATGCTCAACTGCCGAGATAATGATGTGATTCCCGTGGGCTTTCATCGCATAGGCAGCACCCTTGATGGCCATATTGTTTGATTCAGTGCCTCCGCTGGTAAAAATAATCTCCTGGGGGCTGGCATTGATTAGCCGGGCTACCCTTGCGCGCGCCTTTTCCAATGCCACACGGGCTTTAAGCCCAAATTCATGACTGCTGGAGGGATTCCCAAAAATTGCATCAAGGTAAGGACGCATCTCTTTAACCACAGCGACATCAACCGGTGTGGTGGCATTGTAATCAAGGTAAATTTGTTCCATGTTCAAAGTTGTGACCTAGTATAATCATCTGACGGGCCTGGGCCATCATATCGCCATTGGACACTATCAGATTCTGCACTTCGCGGTTATTGTATTTTCCAAGTGCTTTGGAATAATTTTTATCGTAATATTTTAACAGCTCTATCACTGCTGCTTCCAGTCTGTGTTGTTGTATAAGCCGGATAATCAGTTCAGTTTTTGCTGAACCCAGATGCTGACGAAGTTTGTTTGTGGCGCCGATCAGCAATTCCGGTTCAAAGCCTCCATATTCGGACACGATGCGTTTAACACGTTGCTGAACAGGAACCTGTACAAAAATCAGGGGGCTGGATTTCATCTTATTAAAAAAAGGATCGGGTAAGCCTACAGCTCCAATGCTGCGGCTTTCATCTTCAAGCCACACCTGCTGTTCACTATCCAGCATGCGTATCCGTTCATACAGGTCATTTTCAAATTGCTCACTGCTGGGTTGTTTTTGCCGGCCCAGGTAGCCAAATACAGAACCCCGGTTATGGGCCAGGGCTTCCAAATCGAAAACCTGCTCACCCAGGGTTCGGAGGTTATTCAGGAGTTCTGTTTTTCCACTGCCGGTCATGCCGCCAACTACAACAAAGTCAGGGCCATCGGTTAGATGTTGTCTGATAAAGCTTCGGTAAGCTTTATAGCCTCCATTCAGTATTGTGACCCGATAACCGGCGAACTCCATGAGCCATGCCATAGCCTGACTTCGCATACCGCCCCGCCAGCAATGCACCAAAATACCCTCTACTTTTTTATGCGTTAGCCCATTAATTTTTTTTACAAACCCGGCCAGCTTTGGCCCTGCAATTTCAAGTCCAAGCAATAAAGCGGCATTTTTGCCTGCTTCGGCGTAGCGGGTACCTACCCTTGCCCGCTCTTCGTTGCTGAAAAGTGGAAGATTAACAGCTCCGGGAATATGGGCCTGTGCATACTCCGCCGGTGAACGCACATCAATTAAGAGGTGGTTACACCGCAGATCGAACAGTTGACACGCATCAATGGTAGGAATCATGCGCCAAAATTACCTATTTTTTTTAGGCTGCTGTAACTTTTATATCATCACCCAAATAAATGAGCCAGGCGCTAACACGTGGATATCCCATGGCGCTTAGTAAATTTGCATAATGCTGCACCTGCTCGTGATTTGATTGCCGTGGCTGCCCAGTTTTGTAGTCGATTACATCCGTGCGATCAGTATGAAATACGACCCTGTCAGGGCGAAAACTTTTCCCCTGACCGCTTAAAATCTCTGCTTCGTTCAACGACTGAAGTCCGGCTTTAAAAAATAGGCCTGCCTCCGGATGATCCATCAGATTATTAAGCTGTTTTTCAATATTTTCAACCTGCTCCATGGCTATCAATCCTTCCGCCGTCATTCGGCTGATTGTAGGCTTTACATCGGCCGGCACCGAGATCGTTTTCAAAGCTTCATGCATGATCAACCCCTCGGTCTGAAAGCTTTCCGGAGCGTTTGCCAGCCAGTAACCGGGTGCGCGGGATGCTATAACCAGTCGATGCTGCCAGGCATTGGATGTGAAATCAGGAATCAATGTTTCACTTTGGCTCCAGTCGCGCCCCCGGATGTATGACCCCTCGCCCAGCTCCATGATGGGATTGGCACGTGGATCCTGCTTGTTGTCTTCAAAAAATGCAGCAAAAAGTCCAGGCATTGTTTTTATTTCCGATTTCGAATCTTTGGATGCCAGCGGCCCGGTAAAAACAAACAATCTTTCGGATGGACGGGTAAGAGTTACATAAAGCATATTGAGCAAATCCAGGTGAGCTTTTGACTTTTCTTCTTCATAAAGCGAAGCAAAAGAGGTACTTAGTACCTTTTGAGTCATCTTAAACATGGCTACCTTTACATCCGGCATTACAGGGTCTTCATCTAATGCCACCCAGGTATAATCTCTTGACAGTTGCACACTGTAATCAACAAATGCTGCAATAACTACGGGAAATTCAAGTCCCTTGGCCTTGTGAATGGTCATAACCTGTACGGCATCCGCACTTGCAGGAAGTGTTACCGAAAGCTGGCTTTTCTTCAGCTCCCAGTATTCAAGAAAGCCGGACATTCCCTGCTCGTTGCGCGAAGAAACATTAAGCACTTCATCCAAAAAGAACTGAATATATACTGGCGCTGTCTCATTGAGTTTAAACTTACGAACCAGTGTCGCTGCCTGATCATAGAGTGACTGCGCCTCCAATGCTGCATAATTTACCTCAAAACCATGTGTACGAAGAAGTTCATTAAACGTTTCAGAATCAAGGGTCTGCTTTAGGAGCAACTGACGGGAAGCCGTCTCACCAAAATATCCGCGAGAATACAGGTATTCAACAATATGAGCTGCAGAAAGGCTGTCGTTCCGATTCAACAACAACCTGAACCAACTGATTAAAAACTGTACTTCTGCGGCCTTAGAAAGCAGCAGAGAGTCGGTCGATACCACTTTAATGGCTGCTTCAGTAAGATGCGATGCAATGATTTGTCCCGACTTATTCGTACGTGCAAGAATGCAGATGTCACCCGGCTGGTAACCTGCATTGATATTTTCCATCACACAATCCAGCACCTGTTTACACATAGATTCTTCATAATCCTCAGGCGCCCCGGCATAAATCTGTATGCGGATGAGCCCGCCGGTTTTTAACGGGTCTGCAGTCTGATGAACATCATCATAATAATGACTTTTTTCAGCTAAAAACCATTTTGAGGCAAAGGCAAAAAATCGATTGTTAAAATCTACTATTTCATTACGTGAACGCCAGTTTTTATCGAGTTTGTCGCCCATAAATTCTCTTTTCAACACAGCCGACCGTTGCTCAATGGTCGCATTTCCGGATGGATTGGCTACCAGCGGCAAGTCAACAAACTGATCTGCATCGCCATGACGCCATCGATAAATGGCCTGCTTCCCGTCACCTACAATCATACAAAGATGTCCTGTTGCCAGCGCATTTTCGAGCAAAGGAAGCAGATTATGCCATTGCATTACCGATGTATCCTGAAATTCGTCTATAAGAAAATGCCTGAACTTCTCCCCTGTTCTCTCGTAAATAAAAGGAACGGGCTCATTCATTACGATATTGGAGATTATCTTATTAAAAGCCGCGATGGGAACTACATTGCGCTCTTTGAGTACGATTTGCAACCGCTCTGCCAAAGCATTCAGCACCGCCATAGGATATAAACTGTTGCGAATCATCTCGTACAATGCCACTGTAGGAAATTGCTCAGCAGTTAAACGTTGCATATTTTGATATATGGACAGCAATTCATTTTTTATTCGCATCAGCGCTGTTGCGTCGGCTGTTGCCTGATTGGCTGAAGTGGTCCATTTATCATTTTCAACTGTTTCGAGTATATATTTATTCGTTCCGCCTTTTTCAACCCGGCTTACCGGGTCATGAAAATAGCCATAAATACCGGTATGCTTCCTGTAAAAAACCTCAGGCGAAATATTGTTTTTGTTAATAAGTGTAATGGCTTGATTTCCATACGATTCCAATTTTATATAAAAATTGCGAATGAAAGCCATCATTTTATCCTGTACTTCCTTAATTTGTTGAGCGGAAGAAATGCTTACCTGTTGTATAAAACTGAGGGCCTGTTCATTGAAGAGGTTTTTGGCAAAATTGGTTAGCAAAGTATCAATTTGCCAGCTCTCATCATTGTCGGCCTGATTTTCGATATAATTTACCAGTACATCTGTTAAATCCTTATCACGGCCGGCATCTGCCAACACCTTATCCACCGTAAGGCTGAGTAACATGTCGGTTTCCATCTCAACCTCAAAATTGCTCATTAACTTCAGGTCGAAAGCAAAGGTTCGAATAATTCCGTGTACAAAACTATCAATGGTTGACACAGCAAAATCATGATAATGATGAAGGATTAAACCAAGGGCCTTTTGAGCATTCTCCTGCAACGT